>NZ_ALVZ01000081.1 GCF_000332055.1 Xenococcus sp. PCC 7305
CAAAGAGGCACTCGTAAAGGCTTTTTTCAAGATATCCTCTCTTTGTCCAAGTATCTACTATTCCGAAGTTGGCACCATCTCCTCGACTTTATGCTCGGCGATGCGGAACCAGAACCTTTCATCCCTGCAAATACTTCTTAATTTTTGAATTTGGAATTGCTGATCTATCTTCCTATTGATGATTTTAATCTGGTTCGTAATATAGGTTTGAGATGGAGAAATAAAATAGTGTCAAAACAGCTTAATGATTTTCGAGAATTTGCCTCTACCCACAATTGGCAAGTTTAGCTTCTTCCTCAACAACTGTAAGTCGTTACAGGTTTAGAGATCGCGCTATTGAGAAATCTCGCATATTCATAGAACCTGAAACTAAAAGCTTATCCTCATAAAAATAAAGAAAATATGTACTAATTTCCTCACAAGTTCTTCAATATTTTTACCTAGTCTGAAGTAGCGGATAGTAAAGGGCTCTTAGACATTCACCCGAAACTCAAGGCTTACTGAGACTCTTTTGCTAAACAATCAAATAAAAGAGGTAAGAATATGAAGATTATTCAAGGACTAAAAGACACCTTTAAATATCTCTTCACTGGAGTTGCCAAAATTTTTCAACCTAGCGATGATAATTACCCAGAAACAGGAGTACAGCCCTTTGAAGGGGAACCCTATGAAGAAAGCGAGCAAAATTATTAAGCAACAAAATTAAGTAGCAATCTTAAAAATCATTAAGCTTATTGTAGATAGAAAGCAGCATCTAAAAACTATCTGACTCGATTCTGTTGCCCGAACTTCCAGGACGATTCAGGAATAAATTGCTAGCCGAGTCGTTCTGATAAATACAACTAATTTTTGGCGAACCTTCTAGTACTCCTGTGTAACCAAAAGTGTTCATTCTTCGCTTACAATCTCTAACTTGTTCATTGCTAACTAAATTCTGTTTTTCCAACAAAGACCAGTTGTTTTGACGCAGCACACAGCCTGGTTGCATGACTGGTTGGGTAACAAAAACATTAAAAGGATTGAGGGTAATAAATAATCTGACATCCTGAACGATCGCGCTGGCGCCAAAACTCTGACAAAGTTCAGGGTTGGGAGCACTTTGATCGATTTCGAGACTAGAATCAATACGATCCAAATTGGAATTGGTGCTGAAATTAAGAGAAATTCCCACAACAATCCCAATAACAAATACGCTCGCCAAAATAGCTGCCTTTGCTACATCGATTGGATTTTTCACCCCCAAAGATGTGCCCTTGCCGGATTGGGGGGGGTTGGAATATTGACGATCACGACTATCGTTATATCGGTTTCTGCGCGCCATTGGTTAGCTACAAACTAAGATTCTTAAGATTATTTATATTACTCTATAGTGTAGACGATCTAGTTGGGACTATTGTAAAAGTTGAGTTTTTGCGTTGACCAGAGGGCATTTTGTGTAACTAACTCCACGATAGACATAATAAGTTATGGGTCTTATCCAAGCTACTTTATTAGCATCGCAATCTTCAGACAAACGATACTTTTGGACACAGCCAATTTTGGAAGTTTTTTCTGCCGTAGGATTGGGTTGATAACTAACGCCACGATAAGTTAATTGCATGGTTTAAGAATGTCAATTATTGCCTGATAAAGAACTTATTCTTTATATGTTGGATATGGCAATTTCTTGCACTCTATTGGGGAAAAGGTTTTGGGTATTGGGTTTTAGGTTTTAGGTTAATCTTACAAAATTATTTTAAGTAGCTGTTTAATTGTTGCTGTAACCATTGTTCGTAAAGATCTTGAATAATTGTCTCTCGCAGCTTGTCATCTAGTTCTGGTTGAATAATCTCTTCGACAAAAACTAAATAAGTTTGTTTATCAATATTTATTGGTTTGAGAATTTGCGGTGGTTTGGCCGCAAACACGGCCGCGGAGATTTCTGGTTTGAGTTCACTACGTTTTAATATTCCTTTATATCCTCCACAACGACGTAATTCGCGATCGCGAATATATTTATGAGCCAGATCCCAAAAGCTCAATTCACCCTCTTGAATACCAAAGAAAAGTTCTATTGCCAAATCAAAATCATCTAAAACAATTTCGTAAATAATCGCTTGTTGATAATCAATTTGATGTTCGTAAAAGTAATTTTCTACCTGACTCTCAAAAAGAAATTTTGCTAGTTTATCCGCAAGTAAATCTTGATAAATAATGGTCTCAAAATCATCTAAATTTAAATTATGCTCTTCAAGCCATTGCATCGTGTCAGTGGCAGTTAAGAGGTTATGTGCAATCCGAAAATGATCTGCTGCCTCTTGCGACTCGCGATCATCAATAATTATCTTCTCTTCTTGCACCTTTTTAGTGACAATTTGCTGAGTAATAATTTCTCTCTTTATTGTCGAAAAACGACGCGATAATTTTAGTTGTTTAAGTATATCGTCATTGGTAATATTCATATTTTATAAAAATTAGGGGAATAGGGAACAGGGAACAGGGAACAGGGAACAGGGAAAAAAATAAATTTTCAATTTCAAAGTTGCAGTCCTCCTTTTTGTAAACTTCTAAAGGGTTCTAAAAATACATCGATTAAACGACGTTGCTTTATGACAACTTCTACTGTGGCTGTTTGGCCTGGAGTCAAGAAAATTTGGCGATTTCTTGACTGAACATAATTGCGCTCCAATTCCACTTCTATTTCATAGAAATTGCTCTGCTTTTGTGCCTCAGTTGTAGTTTGAGTAACAGTTCTAGAATCTGGAGAAATCCAAGTTAGACGACCAGGTATCACCCCATAATCCTGAAAGGGATAGGCATCAAATTTTAGTTTCACTGGCAACCCTGTAGTAATCAGACCAGTCTCTCTACTGATCATTTGGCCTCTAATAATTAAAGGCGCATCTCGCGGCGCAATCTGTGCCAGCATCTGACTAGCTTGAACTACCGCACCCGGTTTCTGGATGGGTAATTTAAAGACAGTGCCGGTCACAGGAGAACTGATCGTTCGTTGCTGTAATTGAAATTCCAATGATTGGATTAAGCTATTGCTTGCTGCAATATTGCCTTGATTGACTAGGATTTGCGATTCCGTATTTTTGATTGCTTCTTGACTTTTTAAAATTGCTAAATTATTACTTTGCCCTAAAGATTTATAACTTCTTTGTTGTTCTTCCAAACGCAGTTGAGCCTGTTCTATTTGAGAATTAATTTGTTGTTTTAATTTCCCATAACTGTTTTGTTGTTCCCGATAACGAGCTTCTGCTTGGGCAATTTCTGAGGCAGTTTGAATCATTGTTTCTTGAGCTTCTCTCTCTTGCTGCTGGGCTTCTAACAGACGTTCCTTGGCAATTATTCCTTGCTGAAAAGCTTCTTGATAACGAGCTATTTTTTCCTGAGCTGTATCCTTACGAATCTGAGCCAATTTTCGGGCAGACTTTCTGGTATTGATTGCCTCTTTAGCCTGTTCTAGTTGGGCATATTTTTCTGCTATTTGAATATTGTAGCTAGCTTGGAGTGCATCCAGATTCTGCTGTGCTTGGTCAATCAAAGATTGTCTGACCAATTCTTGAGCTTTACTTTCTTGTTGTTGAGTATTTAGTGCCAGTAATTGTTGATTTTTCAGTAAATTTAAGCCCGCGATTTGATTTTGCTGAGCTACTAATTTTTGTTGCTGCTGTTGTAATTGGGAATTTACTAACTCTGATTCAAGTTGAATTAAGGTTTGCCCCGGAACAACTTGTTCTCCTTCGGCAACATCAATCGAAATGACCGTTCCGCTGACAGGAGCATCCAAAGAAATTGTTTTCCCTTTAGGTTCTAGCCTCCCTTCTGCTGTGGCAATTTGATCTACTTTGGCAAATATTGTCCAGGGAACAGCTATTGTGACAATTATGAGAAATAAATAGAGAATTGCTCTCAGGGAAATTCGAGGTAAAGTTTCAATAGTTTCTCTAGTCGCAGCTGACCAATCTTCTTCGACTAATTGAATTTCCTCTTCTTGTTTGGTGCTAGGAACAATCTCTACTTCTGGAGTTAGAACTTTTTCTATCAATCCAGGACTTAATTGGGTGTAACCCCTAGATATAGAATAAACCGCATTAGTCAGTTCTTGGGCAGCACTATTTTTGAGCAAATAACCTTTGGCCCCAGCACGCAGAGAATTTTGCAAAGATTCACTATCTTCATGGGAACTCAACATTAATACTTTGCATTCAGGAAAACGCTTGACGATAATTTCTGTGGCAGTTATCCCATCCATTTCCGGCATTTCTAAATCGATTAAGATAATATCTGGCTTTAAGAGCTCTACTTGGGAAATCGCTGTTTTGCCATTATCGGCAACTCCCACAATCTTAAAGTTTTTATCGGACTTTAAAATAGTTTCAAGCAAACGCCTCACAAAATTTTGATCATCTGCGATCACAATCCGAATTTCTTGATCTTTTTCCTTTTCTAGAATTACTTCGTAATTATCAATTTTTTTCATCTTTTTCCTAACACCTAACACCTAAGACCTAACACCTAAACCCCAGTCAATTGTTGTTGATTCAGGTAATAATATTGACCTTTTTTATCCATCAACTCTTGATGCGTGCCACTTTCGACCAATAGACCATTATCCATAACCAAAATTAGGTCGGCATTGCGAACCGTGGAAAGACGATGGGCAATAATTAGCGTGGATTGATTCTTGAGAATAGTGTTGAGATTATGTTGAATAATTCTTTCTGACTCGGCGTCTAAATTGCTGGTGGCTTCGTCGAAAATAAGTAAACGAGGTTTGCCTAATAATGCTCTGGCGATCGCCAACCTTTGTCTTTGTCCTCCCGAAAGTAAACCTCCGCCTTCTCCGATTTGAGTTTCATATCTAAGGGGAAAGTTGGCAATAAAATCCTTGGCTCCTGCTAATTTAACAGCTTGCTGAATTTGACTGAAACTGGCATTGGGATGGGCGATCGTCAAGTTTTCCTGAATTGTACCTCCAAACAAAAAAGTATCTTGATCGACTACTCCTGTTTGCTTTCGTAGTGAGTGCAAATGAATATTATTCAAGTCATAGTTATCGACAAAGATCTTTCCTTGAGTGGGAGTATAAAGACCCAACATCAATTTGGCGATCGTGGTTTTTCCCGAGCCACTACGTCCAACCAACGCGACAGTTTGCCCAGGATGAATTTCAAAACTGAGGTTTTCGATGGTGTTATTGGGACTTTCTAAGTTATACCGAAAACTGACATTATCAAAACGAATATGCCCTTGGAGGGTAGGTAAAGTAACCAAATTGGCGTTGGTTAAATTAGTTTCGGGTGGCGAGTTCACGACATCATCTAATCTCTCCATGGCAATGCGAATCTCTTGGAAATCATTCCACAAAGAGATCAGCCTTTTAAAGGGACTAATCACCCGATCTACTAGCATATTGAAAGCAATTAATTGCCCAATAGTGAGTTGGTTGTTAATTACCTGCCAAATCCCAAACACTAGTAAAGCAGTATCTAGGGTTGTATCAATGACATCGGTACAGATATTAATCCTTTGCCGAATCAATTTGCCCGAAAAATTAATTTTGATCGATTTGTTAATCAAATCTTCCCACCGCCAACGGACAGATCTTTCCACTCCCATAGATTTAATAGTGCCAATTCCTGTGAGAGCTTCAATGAGATAACTTTTTTGTTTTGTCCTGGCGGTAAAACTTTCACGGGAAATCTTGAGCAAAAAAGGAGTGGTGAAAACTGTTGTAATAGCGAAAATAGGTATGACAACTAAAGCCATTAGAGATAGTTGCCAACTATACCAAAACATCAAAATGATATAGATAAAGACACTTAAGATATCCAATAATGTGGTGATGGCATCCCCTGTAATGAAACTCCTAACTTTGCGATTTTCGCTGATGCGAGAGGTAATATCTCCCACATATCGAGTTTCAAAATAGCTCAGAGGAAGTTGGAAGGTGTGGCTAATAAACCCGACAATCAAGGACAAGTCTAATTTATTGGCTGTATGGTAGAGCAAATAGCGCCTTAGATTGGAAATTGCAATTCGAAATAAACTAAAGATTAATAAGCCACTGCCGATCGCAATTAGGGTAGAAACACTCTGTTGGACGACTACCTTGTCTAATAATACTTGAGTGAATATAGGAGAAAATAAACCTATTACCTGAATAGCTAAGGAGGCGATAAAAATTTCTGATAAGACTAACCAATAGGGCTTGAGCAGTGCGATATATTTGCCAAGATTTTGTTTGGCTTCTGGTGTTTGGGCGAATTTCGCCGTTGGTTGCAACAGAAGAGTATAGCCAGACCAACCTGTCACAAATTCCTGACGGGTTAACATTCGCCTACCAATATCAGGATCGGCAACAATCACGCGATCGCGAGTTATTTTATAAACTACTATGTAATGATTGCCTTCCCAGTGCACAATGGCAGGCAGTTCCTGTTTCGCTAACCCAGGTAAGTCTGCTTTTACCGGGCGAGGGGCAAACCCCAAATATTCCGCTGCGGAAATTAAGCCCTTAATCGATGCTCCAGAGCGATCGACATTAGCGATATTACGTAACTCATTCAGACCAAAATGTTTGCCCCAATATTGGCCGACCATTATCAGACAAGCAACGCCACAATCAGAAGCACTATGCTGCTGATAGAAAGGATAACGTCTCGTCCATTGTTGCCACCAATGGTTAATTTTTACTCTCGGACTGGGAAAATATAGTTGAGGGGACTCATCCGCCTGTCGAGAATTTTTCTGTTTTCTCGAAACTAGATTGGCAACAGCATCAAGTTTATCGGAGATAACTAACTTTTTTGGGTTTGGATAATTTAAGCTTTGAGCTACGGTAAGATTTTCCTGGAAATTTGCTTCTGCGGGTAATGAATAAAGTTCTGTAGCTTGCATAATTTTCCAGCTGCCATCTGGAGGAAAATTTCTCAGATAGTAAATATAACCTGGAGTTAATTTATTCCCAGAAGAATGTAAAATTGCGCCCTTTCTTAACAACCACAGTTGTTGATTTTCTATTGGCAATCGATCGCCTGGTTGCAAATGATGCTGTTGCAGTTGCGGCAACATAGGCAATAAACTCTGTCGAGGACTGATGTTGCCGTTATTATGTTGCTGATGGAGCAATAACAAATCTAATTCGATAGTCTGGCGATATAAAATATCTCTTACTTGAGGGGCAATTTTAATCAAAGAAGCAATAGTCTTCTGATCTAAATAAACCACCTGTAAATCCAAAGAGGCTCGGACTGTATAAGCCTGGAACTCCCCTTGGGAAAACAAAGTTATTTGACCAAACATCTTCCCTTGATTTAGCGAAGCTACCAAATTATCACCATTGTCTAAGAGTCTGACTTTCCCTTGCAAAATTAGATAGATGCCAATCTCCCCATCTTTGCTCTGCCAAAAAAGTTCTCCTGGAGATGGCTGAATTATCTCCGGTTTTTGCGAGCAAGATTCTAATTGACTGGCAGAAATACTAGTTTCCCAGGCAGCATTAAGATGTTGAATAATTGTCTGTGAAAGGGTTACCATGACTCATCATCTGATTGGGATTGAGGTCGAGACTGAGATAACAAAGCAGGATTAATGTCTTCGATTGTAATTGTCGGTCTGTTTGGGTTTTTTTTGTTTTGAGAACTAGAATCGCCACGGGTCGAAAGTCCCATTTGCTTTAGTAATCTATTCACATGGCGATCGCTGATTTCGATGCCCAACTCTTTAGCTAAATGCTTGCTCAACCAACCTGCCGTCCAGCGTTTAAAGCTATAACCGTACTTTTGGGGACTATGGGAAACTAATTCCCGCAAACTTTCCAGGTATAAATCATTAACTACTCTGGGTCTGCCAACTCGATTTTCCGACCAACTACTTATAGCGTCAGTTTTCGCAACACTCATCCAATAGCGAGCAGTTTCTTTGGAACAACCTACGGCACGACAAATTGCGCTTTGGGACTGACCCAATTGAGTTCGCAGAATAATTTCTAGACGGCGAAATGCTTCTGGGGTGATATCTGAGGGTAATTTTGTGGGAAGTAATTTATTTAGCAACTCCACTAAATAGCGATCTTGTTCGTTCATGGGGGTTAAACATCCCAACTTTCTCGTCGATTTTAGGGATAAGTTTTGGTATTTGATTAAGTTTGACTAAGACATAAAGTAGGAAATTATGTCTTTAATTTTGCAAAGAGCTACATAACAATTGGAATTAAACACTTACAGGGATTTTAGATTGATATTTGTGGTTGGGTATTCAGTTCATAATTTATGCATAAAACTAATAGTAAACAGGAATTGAGCTTTTGGGTGAGAGGATACAGTTTAGAAATAAAAATATGTCAAAAATGTTTCTAAGGCGTTGATTGTCAATGATTTTTGCCTCAAAATTTCTAAAAAATGTTTCCCTCTGAAGAATCAGCAAGAAATTAAGCCTGGCAGCATTTAACAAAAGAAATTTCTTGAGGTAAGCGGTCAAAGCCCAGCAATAGTAGAGGATTAAGACCTTGGCCGCTTCCATATTCTGATAACCCGATGAGAGACATATTTTTTTTACTAGATTGATTTATGTCTGATTAATAAAAGCCTTTGCATTGACCTAGACAGATCATTTCCACTAGAAATAATGAAACATGTAATCAGAAGATTACAGAATATTTAAGAGTAGGTAAAATTCATGACAATTGATATTAACGACTTAAATCCTCTAGGCTCAGATCTGTTATCTGGTTCCGAGAGCATTATGGGTAGTCTTCGCGTTCTTTCTGAGGAAGAGTTGACCATTTCTGGTGGCGGCGGCAAAGGTCGTAAAGGCAAAGGCAAAGGTAAAGGCAAAGGCAAGGGTAAAGGTAAAGGCAAGGGTAAAGGTAAAGGCAAAGGTAAAGGTAAAGGCAAAGGCAAGGGTAAAGGTAAAGGCAAGGGTAAAGGTGGCAAAGGATATCGCTACTATTACCACTAAACAAAACTTAGTAGCGTAAGTGGTCTGAAACAGCCTGGGGCATGTTTTTATCTGTTGAATTAATCACATGCCCTAGTGCGTTCAATAAAAAATAATTAGTTATGGGATTGATTTTAAGTACTGAGAATATAGTAAATTTTTTGATACAGCACAATGTTGCTCCTGGGGATTTTCAACTCGCTGCTCCGATAATCTGTAAAGAGAGCAAGAATTATAATCTAGTCGTTCATTCAAGCGATCGCCAGAGCTTTTTAGTGAAGCAAAATCGTGTCGATAGGGAAGGAAATACCTCAGGGCATCTAGTCACAGAATGGTTAGTTCAAAAACTTATTAATAACTTCAGTGAATTAGCTTCAATTCAACCTTTAATGTCCCAAGTGCTGCTGTTTGATCAACCAAATTCGATTCTAGTATCAGTATTCAATGACGAATACATTTCCCTTGATGACTATTATGAAGTTCAAAATAGCTATGACCCAGGAATAGCCCAAACCATTGGGGCTAATCTAGCTCAAATTCACCGTGCGACCTATCAAAAGCAAGAACATCGCGAATTTTTGAGCCCATATTTAAGATTCGATGCGATCACAAGATTGCCTGGTTTTATTCAAAGATTAAATCGCCCAACACCCAGTATTTTTGGCAAAGTTTGTCCTGACGGATTGGATTTTTATAAGCTGTATCAGCGTTTTCCTAGTCTTAATCAAGCAGTGGTTGAACTTTATGAGCACATACAGCCTGCCTGTCTGACCCATAATGATCTGACTCTGGATAACTTTATCATTGATACTCAGCTCAATCTCAACTCCCACAACCGTCCAATAAAACCAGAACAGGTAAAAATAATTGATTGGGAATTTTTCCATTGGGGAGATCCAGCTGCAGATATGGGAATGCTAGTTGCTGAGTATTTAGCAGAATGGTTAAACAGTCTCGTTGCCGATCGCAATCTCGATCTCAACACCACCCTAAGTTTAGCGACTTGCCCTCTAGAAAGCATTACACCCAGCCTCGAAGCATTACTCCAAGGTTATCTAAAGACCTTTCCCAAGATAATTAACGATCGCCAAGATTTTGTCAAAAGAGTGGTTCAATTTGCCGGAATTGGCATTATAGATCGTTTGAGCTATTACGTTGAATATCATCATCCTTTTGATAATGAGTCATTATGCAAGCTCCAAGTTGCCAAGAATCTGCTTTGCTACCCAGAAAAAAGCATTAAGACAATTTTTGGCAATAGTGAAAAAGAGCTGATTAATCATTTTTATCCCCAAGATTTAAGCCTCGTTTAAACCCTTCTGCCCTCTCTCTTGGTGCGCGTTCCCTAGCGCCTTACAAAGGCGCGGGGTCGCACCGCTGCCCTCTGCCCTCTGCCCTCTGCCTTCATCTAAAAAATCATGATTTCAGTGATTGAATCTTCTGATCAACCAGAATCAACAACCCATAATTGTAGTTTTAAACAGAAATTGCAAGATATTATCGAAAACATCAATATTGCACCCGATCTCACGATTAGTTATCGAGATTATGAACCTTTAGCAATTGCCGAACATCTTCAAGATTATTTACAACAACTTTCCTTAGTAGATCGAGATCGCTACCTCGCAGTGAAATTACAGCAATATCTCTACGATATTTGTAGTTGTGATGACCTTCAAGGAGCGGAAGGTTTAACAGGGGAAACTGTTGATGATGAGGAGTCAGATGATACTAGCGATCGCGAAGAAATGGCTAACTATGTCAAGAAATGGTCTCGAACAAAATTTTATCAACAACTTACACAGCACAATCACGGCAAAGGGTACAGGGATACTGATTGGCTAGTAGTCGGACAAGAAGCGGATTATTGGCAAGTAACTAAAAATGACTTGACCCTGTATATTAACCCCGAAAAGCACCTTAATACACCTCCGGAAACATTGCATCCAGGAGAATTAGTATCGATTCAAATGCCATCAAATTTGGTAGATCATGGATTCTATATTGCAGTGGGGAATGCTGGCTCGACTAAGGCTACTGATTCTCCCCAGAAGTTTCTCGTTGCGCAGCTATATTTCAATGTTGCGCCTGAGGGAGCCATCATCTTGTTGGATCATCTTACTCAAAAACTCAATACTGCAAAAATTCCCTTTGATTTTAAGATTGCCTATGACGAATCAGATTTTGATGACCTTGATGCCACGGTTTTAGATTTTAAGACTTGTGATTTCGAGCTCGTCTATCCCATCGTCAAAACTATCTATCAGGAAAATCAGGTCTATTTTAATTCAACAATTCCTTTCTTTTGCCAACCCCTCGCAGCTGGTTTAGGCTTTGCAGAAAAACCTCGGTCGCCAAATTTTCCGCGAGAGAATATCGGTCAGCATCATTGTGGCCTTATCGCCAAAGCCTTAGTGGAACTATGGCAAGAAAATAGTCTACTTGGAACAGATAAATGGGATTACATTCTTGATTATTTATCCCAGTCAAAAGTTGATCTCGAACATTTCTATTTAAATTCTGATTCAACAGAAATCTATAAGTCTTGATTTGGGTAATCTCAGATTACGATCATTTTTCAGTAAATTAACAATATATCAATCATTATAAAAATGCCTATTGAACCTTGGTTTCCCCTTGCTGTCTATTATGCAGATGTTGAAGATGCAGCCGCCCAAAAAGAGTCTCTTGTCTCAGCTATCTTGAAACTTGAAAAAAAGGGCCATAAAAGAAGGGTGGATTCGGAAACTGCCTGGACTGGAGATTTTCATGGCGTGGGACGCATTCAAGAAGATCCGCGATTTTCTTGGATTGTCGGACAAATTGAAGCCCACACTCTCGCTTATCTTGAAGAATTGGGAATCGATCTGAGCAAAATAGATTTATATATTCAACGAGCTTGGCCAGTCGTTTCCCGAGAAGATCAAGAAGTTCCGCCCCATGCCCATCACAATGCCCATGTAAGTGCTGTGTATTATGTATCTGTTCCCGAAAATGGCACTCATAAATCTGGAGCTTTTACCATTTACAACGATGCCAATTTTAACGAAATTATCGCAGGGATCGGAGACGAACATACCAATGCCATCAAGAAAAGAAATCCTTTTAACTACGAAGAAGGCTACTATGCACCCACAGAAGGCAGGGTGTTAATCTTTCCCTCGCAACAACGCCATGGAGTCGAGGCCAATGAAACAGGGGAAATGAGAATCTCTTTATCTTTTGATATTGTAATCACCTCGGCAGAACAAGGAGATCCTGGTCTACATGAATTTCTCTCTCCACCCCCAAGTCAATGGAAAAAATTCGGAAAACTGAATGGGTAATGGGTAATGCTCACTTATCCCAGCGCCATAAGGCGATCGCAATTCCGACAACAGCTATTTGTATGGCCAAATTCGGTAAATTTTGCGAAGTGCCGGTTCCGGCTGCAATCTGAAGTAAAAAAATCAAGGCCCCAATCAAACCCGAAGCGCCACAAACCAAATACAAAACCTTCCTCAAACCCTTATAGGGCGCTTTCGCTTCTGCCCTCAGACGAGCATATTTTTCAGGAGAAATCTGAGTATCTTTTGGAGGTGAGTTGGGTTTTTCTGGAGAATTGACCATGAATTATATTTTGATTTGCTTTTGGGTCTCAATATAAATTAAGTTTATATGAATTAAGAGAATTACACCCTTTGAAAAGAGGAAGTTAGACTTTGAGTGATCACCAAAGCGACTCGCTGCCGACAAATAAACCTAGTACCCTGCTCAAAGGAGTCAATGTTTATTTGATTGGGATGATGGGTTCAGGAAAAAGCACCATCGGGAAAATCTTGGCACAAAAGCTTAATTATCGATTTTTCGATACGGACGTTTTGATCGAAAAAGTTGCCCAGAAAACTATTCCCGAAATCTTTGCCACTGAAGGCGAAGCTTATTTTAGGGATTTGGAAACTAAAGTTTTGCATGAAGTATCAGCCTATAATCACAGCGTGATCGCCACAGGAGGCGGGATGATTCAGAAAACTGTCAATTGGAGTTTTCTCCGTCAAGGTTTAATTGTTTGGCTAGATGCAGATCTCGATGTCTTATTAGAAAGAGTAGCAAAAGATACCAATCGGCCCCTCGCTGGCAAACTACAATCACTGCTGGAGAAACGTAGTTCTCTCTATGCTCAGGCTGATTTAAGAATTGTCAGCGATCGCATTAAAACCCCAAAACAAGTGGCATCGGAGATTATCGATAAAATTCCTAGCAAGCTTTTGTCCCCAAATAACTAAAAATTAAAAATTAATGACCAACGAACAAGAATATTTTAAAGAAGAAGAAGCCACTCGCGTTCGAGTTCTCAGTGAGGCTCTACCCTATATTCAGGCATTTGCCAACCGTACTATCGTGATTAAATACGGTGGTGCGGCAATGAAAGATGGCAGGCTAAAAGCAGGAGTAATTCGCGATATTGTCTTTCTTTCTTGTGTTGGTGTTCGTCCTATCGTGGTTCATGGTGGAGGGCCCGAAATTAATATTTGGCTCAATAAATTGGGGATTGAAGCTAAATTTAAAGATGGTTTGCGAGTAACCGATGCCGATACGATGGATGTGGTGGAAATGGTATTGGTGGGAAGAGTCAACAAAGAATTAGTCTCTTTGATCAATCAAGCTGGAGCCAAAGCTGTAGGGCTTTGCGGAAAAGATGGCAACTTAATCCAAGCTCGTCCTGTTGGCAAGGAAGGAATTGGCTTTGTGGGAGAGGTTACTAATGTCAATCCCGAGTTAATTAAATCTTTGGTCGATAATGGTTATGTCCCTGTAATCTCTAGTGTGGCAGCAGATGAGAATGGCCAAGCCTATAATATCAACGCAGATACTGTCGCAGGAGAAATCGCTGCTGCGTTAAATGCAGAAAAACTGATATTACTAACGGATACCCCTGGTATTTTGGAGGACTACCATGATCCTTCGACATTATTGACAAAACTAGATATTACCAAGTCAAGAAAATTAATTGAAGATGGCATCGTGGCAGGGGGTATGATCCCCAAAGTAAACTGCTGCGTGCGATCGCTTGCCCAAGGAGTCGGAGCCGCACATATTCTAGATGGTCGGATTCCCCATGCCTTACTTTTAGAAATCCTTACCGACGAAGGTATCGGCTCGATGATTGTTGCCTCGGAATATCTTAGTTAAGGGATGAGGGATGAGGGATGAGGGATGAAGGATGAAGGATAAAGGATGAAGGATGAGGAAAAAGAGGTTTCAGTTGTGAGCTAACTAGTGGACGTGGGTGCAAATAAATTATCCACCAACCAAGAGCAAAAAGCCCATAGGTCATTACTTATTACTCATTACCCATTACTCATTACCCATTAC
>NZ_ALVZ01000082.1 GCF_000332055.1 Xenococcus sp. PCC 7305
TAATTCAAACTTTTCTGGCGTAATGGAAGTCTGAGGTGATTTATAGTACATTTGTTCTTGCTTATTTAGTGCAAGGGGATTTCACCAATTTTAAGGCTTTTCCGTCCATTGACCCTCATTTTTTCTTCCCTTGAGATCTCTGTAGCCTTCTTTGGCTCTACTTTTCATCTTTTCCAGCAAGCCCTAATTACAAAACCATTTTTGCCATCAAGTGCAGATACATTTATAAAATTTGGCAACATAATTCTACTGAATATGGTTAACTATATTCGCCATAATATATTTATTTATTAGTTTTCAAATAGGCTTTACAAATACGAATTATGTTTATTTCTTTTTAGTGAAAATATTTTTCCTTGTTCACTTATAGATTTTAGATCTTTTAAAAGTATTACTCGCTAATCTTCTTCACAATAAATGGCAAACTTCCCGAAGACTCTACTATAATTTCCCATTGACTGGGGATAGAATTGAGAAAATTATCAATTCCTTTTTTCGGGTTTAGCTCTGGCATATCATTGCGATGCCACCCATAATCATTAAATATTATGATGCCGCCAACCTTCATTAATCTCCAGACCAAAGCCGTACTTTGATTTACATATTCCCATTGTTTTCTTCTATCTTGAAGATTTGCAAGATCAAAAATATTAGGACTTAATGAATTGAGATTTTCGTGGATATCTCCTGCCATCAAATTAACTTTATGTTTTGCCTTGGCTTTAAGTAGATTATCCTGTAATTTACTATCAAACTCGCGGTCTAGGCAAGTTAATTTAGAATCAGGTGCAGTTAGGATTTTATCTAATAGCCAACAGCTAGACATCCCTTGATAATTGCCTATTTCTAAAATATTAGTTGATTCTTGATTAACTAAATGTTGAAGATGAGGTTCAATCAGCGGTATGCGATAGCTGAAATTATCTTGCTCGAAGAAATAGTCTTTATCCCAGCATTCTTGCCATCCGCGAACAACACAGGCTTTTTGAAAAGATAAAGCCGCATTTGTTATGCGACCTTTTTCCCGTAAAGCATTTCCTAATTGAACATAGACCCAAGGAAACTTTTCGCCTAAATGAGTGATCGAATTACAGACTGCGATCACTTCATCCCATTGTTCCCTCTGGACAAATATCTGAATTAGATCACGGTAAACCCAAGGAAAATTTGGTGCCAGCTTAATTGTATGCTGAAATTCTTCTATGGCAGATTTCAATTGTTTTTGTCGGAGAAATATTGAGCCTAGTTTATAATGAGCTTGTGCTTGATTTGGATCTTTTTCTAAGATATTTTGATAACAAGTTTTCGCTGATGCTAAATCACCTCGGTTTAAATTAATTTCCCCTAATTCGTAACTTACCGCAATTACTTCTTTTCCCAGACCTTCGGATTTTTGAAAGCAATCTATTGCTTGTTCAAGTTTTCCTTGTTGTTTAAAGGCCTGAGCAATTTTGTAATAAGCTTGGGTATCGAATAAATTTGGGTTGATACTAATAGCTTTATACCAATAATCCAATTCCGATTCTTTATTTCCCAGCTGACCATAAATTTGAGCTAGGTTAGCATAAATATTTTCCGCGTTAGGATTATATTTTAAAGCAGTTTCAAATAGCTCAATTGCTATCTCTAAACTTTTTTCTTGGGCACAGATCCTAGCTAATTGGCTATAAACTTCTGCCAAATTGAGCTGTGGCTCCAGAGCTAAAGAATTCCAGTTGATTGCCTCTTCAAATCTGCCCATACTCTGAAGCAAATTACCCAGATTGCGACAGGCAATCTGCCAATCTTGACCATCACCTTCTACATCAGCAAAAGCCGCCGCATATTCTAAGATTGATGTTATTAAATAATTAGAACTCACAAGTTAATTGATAATTAATAATTAGTAATTGATAATTTTGTTTTATTCCTCATCCTTTATCCTTCATCCCTCATCCTTTATGTTATTATTCCAGCCAATTTCAAAACTGCATTGAGGGACTTAAAGTTAACCAGGATATCTTCTGTCAGACTATTTTGATACATTAAGTCTCTTAAAAACTTACAGTCGAATACCTCTCCCAAATAATAGTAGTATTTCAATTTTAACTGTTGAGCAATAATCCAATAATAAGTTCTGACATAGTGAGGGGAAAAAAGCTCAATAACTATGGTGTCAGGAGAACAAAAAACTAAGTTGGTTAACCCAGAGCCATGGGTCGACATAATCACTTTAGCATTGGCAAATAAGGCTATTTGTTCAGTTAAAGACAGTTCTTCAAGAAATACAGTTTGAAAACCTAAAGGAGTAAGCTTTTCAACTACTTCTTTTTCGTTGATCACATGTCTGCTTGAGGATCTTGAGCGGCTAATATAAATTTTCTGTGGGTATTTTTCATTATCTAGATTAACTTTTGCCAAAAAAACATCTCGTAAAAAATTAATGCTACCTTCAGGAACCCAATCTTGATAACCAGGAAAAGAAGGAACAATAAGTTCTTCTGCTTGGATTAGAGAATCATGATCGCTGAGTATAACCTTATTTAGGGGAATTCCTAAATAATTGAGAGTTTCAGTTTGAAAATCTTTGTCTATATTATTAACCACGAACCAGTCGATACTATCCCAAGAAATCCCACTTTTCTTAATCAAATCTAATCGAGGTAAAATATCGAACATCCAATGATAGTAAACATGACCTGACATGGCAGAAAGTAATGCAACTTTGCCATCTAGTTTGGTTGTTTTGGGT
This sequence comes from Xenococcus sp. PCC 7305, assembly GCF_000332055.1. GTDB lineage: Bacteria > Cyanobacteriota > Cyanobacteriia > Cyanobacteriales > Xenococcaceae > Xenococcus. The sequence continues at coordinate 2,732 of NZ_ALVZ01000082.1, forward strand.
AAACTGTCTAATTGATACAGAATATGATCTTTCTGATGTTTGTAAGGACAGTTCGGTAAAAACCAAAGATAGTAACGGGAAAGATCTCCGAGCAAATAACCATCAGGAGTCATTACGGCCAAACCATTACAAACAACCCAAGCATTTTTGTAAGGAGCAATCCAAGCTTTTCCTTGAGGAATTGTCACAACAAAAGGCAAAGGAGAATCAATCTGGGGAAATTTATCGGGAATCAATTGATAAACATTCTTTGCTATTTGTCTCGGTTCAAAAAGCTCTATCAATTCACTTATACATTTGGGGCAGTGAACCCCCGTACAATTTAGATTAGAGGTAGTTGTATCAATATCTGTAATTGGCTCAGAGGCAATCTGCTTTAATTTATTGGCTTGAGTCGATGTTCCTGGCCAAGAAATTTCTACGTAATTGTAATCTTCGATCTGGCAATTTCTGATCCAGTCATGGGTGTAATGATAAATAGCTTGCGGTAACGGAGCTAAATCTTTTTCCTCTTTGAATAAATTTTGCAGTTTGTTCGATGATGTTGATTGGTTAGATGGCGGGAGAATAACGGTGTCCTCATTATCTTCAATTGCTAATGATGAGCTATGGGGCTTTTCTAAAAGTTTCGCTAATTGAAACGATATTTGAGGATGATTACTTTGCAAACATAATCCCATTTGATACATACTAATCGCGGCATTAGTTCGATTCTGTTTCTTAAAACAGTTACCCAAACGCAGATAAAGTTCTACCTCGTCAGGTTTAATATCTAATGCATACTGATAATAGATCTCTGCTCGATTAATACCCACTCCTCCATAGTCAAATAACATCTCTCCCCAATAAAATAAAGTTTTCCAGAGATGATGGTGAATTTGCGATTTATCAGAATTTTCTCGGATCGCCTTGATAAAATTAGCACAGGCAATTTTGCCTTGAGCTAATAAATTATCAGCATTCAATTTCGTCGCCTGTTTCAAATAGTAATCTACGAATTCTGGTCTGATAGAGATCAAGTATTGCCAATGGGGAATTGCTGCTTGTAAGTTACCTTTTTTTAACAAAATACTCAGACAATTATTATGAGCAGAAGAGTTATTTGGTTCTAATTCGGTAACTTCTTGAAGATAGGAAAAAGCGCGATCATAGTTAGACTCTTGTTGCCATAATCTGCTCAGATTATGGTTGGCCAAAACCATATCTGGTTCTAAGGATAAAGCCAACTCAAAGCTCACCAAAGCCTGATCCAGTCTGCCTTCTAACCATAAAACTTGACCTAGATTATTATGCAAGGTAGCCCAAGTCGGATCTATTTTCAGTCCTTGCTGTAAAACCTCAATTGCTGACTCATATTTTTGATGTCTGGCTAAAGTACTACCTAAATTGCTATAGGCTCTTATATTATAGGGTTGTAACTCGATCGCTCTTTGATAGTTCGCTACTGCCTCGTTCCATTGTCCTCGATTGTCATATAGTAAACCTAAATTAAAATAAGCTGCTGTGTAATTCGGTTTATGTTTAACTGCTTGCTGATAAGCAGTGATGGTTTGTTCCCAATCTCCGACTTCATGCCAGATTACCGCTAAGTTGTAATATATTTCTGCCCAGGTCGGCTTGAGAGCGATCGCTTTTTGATAATTACTAATCGCTTGAGTGAATTTTTTTTGTTTACTGTAGAGTAACCCTAACTCAGCGCAAATTTGAGCTTGCTCTGGCTGATTGCCTAGGGAGATATGATACGCTGTGATCGCTTTATCAAAATCCCCCTGATTCGCATAAGCCTTGGCCAGCAAAGGATAAACTTCTTGCTGCTCAGGATTATCCTTTAACAATTGAGCACAAATTGCGATCGCGTGGCTCCATTCCCTTTGAGCCATGCAAGCTATGATCTGTTCTACTGTGGGTTCACTTGCCATAGTTGCTAGTTTTTTAGGCAAAAGTAAGAATACTTGTTGACAGGCTCTAAGTTCAAAGGACTATATTTAACTGTTAACCTGTTGGCCTCTCGATAAATTTCCCTTGATGAATTCACTAAATATTCTCTTGCTAGTTTTCCCATTGTCTCTCCGAACATTGCACCATTAGGGCTTGAGAATAAAAACTATTTTCCTTTGAAGTGCCATGAACCCTGGCATATCCTAACATTCTCTTAAAAGTTTTACAATGACGCATCAATAGGCCAGGCTTAGCTGTTAAATACTGCAATTTAAACTTATCTATTTTGGTTATATTGGTCTCAATATTTTGCCTGCCCGACTCGATGAATTTTGACGAGATAAGTTCCCAAAAAATAAAACCCACAACCGATCAGTTGTAGGCTATTGATTCTCTTGAGCTTAAGTTATCACTCGTAAACCTGTCCCTGAATGAGCATAACAGCCCGACCTAAGTGCGACAAACGCCGAAAGGCAATTATTTAATTGCACTGAAGATAAGACAGGGTGCATAGTCACTTGTAAACTTATTAGCTCAGATACAAATTAGAGTAAAGTCCAGTTGCCATCGCCTTGATCAACAACAGCAATATCTAGGCCAGGCTGGAGCTTGGCAATCACTCTTGAAGTATCTGGATCTGCGCTATCAGTAAGAGTTACATTACCAGAATCCTCATGGTAACTAACAGTACCGACACCATTAACTTGAAGATCCTGAAGAACCAGAATATCCTCACTATCATTGAAGTCAACAATATGGTCAATAGCAAGCTCACCTTGATTGTCAAATGGCAATAGGTCACTATCTGCGCCAAAGGCTCCATCAACAGGATCCCCGATAATTCTAAAGATATCAGCACCGTGACCACCGATTAGAACATCAGCACCTTTGCCACCTCTAAGGACATCGTCGCCGTCGCCACCTCTAAGGATATCGTTAGCACCGCCACCAACAACATTATCATCACCACCACCGGCATTAACGATATCATTGCCAGCACCAGTTTTGATAAGGTCTGTTTCGTCGCCAGTATAGACAACGTCATTGTTGCCATTAGGGCCCACGTTCAAAATTTTTAAATTGACGCCCGCACCCTCTATAGGTGCAGTATTTATATTTACTGAACCACTAACTACGTAAGGTGAACCAGCAAGGGGGGTTGCTGTTCCATCTGGTCCTATTAGAACTGAATCTCCAGATACAAAACTAGTCATTTTTTAGTTACTCCTTACTTAACTTAATTGCTAATGAATTATTATCGATCAAAAATCAATACCCAGTTTCGGACTAATACCCTTTATTTGCGATCGATAATACAAAATATATTCTGGTTCATCTATTTAAGTAACTTAAGGTTACAAAAAATTTGAATTCAAAATCACAATCGATCCTCCATAATATAATGGCTAAAACTTACTACGGCAACAGTGTATTTTATGAGTAATTTTTAGGAAAAAATGGGTATCTTCAGTTAAGTGAAAACACTTATTGCTCTGACTTATTTTACCGAATAAAATTTATTTCATAGTTTATACTTATTTTTTTGATTAACATGATTAACGAGATTAAATAATATGTCTTGTCTTTACGTAATTTTTCTGATTTTTTTATGCCATAAATAGCTTGATCTTGAACTAAAGACTAATCTATTGAAAATTACTATCTGTTTTTATAGAATAATATATATTATTTAAGCTTATATATACAATCAAATGCAACTTAATTTACTTTTTGGTAATCATGTTCAGACTGTCATTATTTTTGCAGAAAAGTTTTAGGTGAAATTACATGAGACTAGTACCTAGGAGATGAGCACCCCTAGAAAAAGTAAGTATTTTCTCTTATTTTTTACTATGTATTTGTGGGGCTTGAGCAATCAACACTCAAAAAAAGGCAAAGGAGAAAAAACAGAAGATAGTAGTTGAGTAAAATAATCAGGACAGATAATTTAAACCTACAACTTTAGTGGCACTATTCCTTGTTTATCCTCTCAAATATTGGGAGAAGTGACTAGGATCTATTCCTAACTCCAGCTCAGCATCAAATTACATTAAGGTAAAATTCCCGTCACCTTGATCGATAACCGTAATGTCTAGACCAGGTTGCAGCGTAGCAATAACCCTCGACACTCCAGAAGTATCATCTGTAAGCGTTACAGCACCAGTATCAACATCGTAACTAACACTAGCACCACCGGGAAGTTGCATGTTCTCTAGGACTAACGTATCTTCATTATCATTAAAGTCGATAATATTATCGCTAGTTATGCCACCGTCACCAAATATCAAATCACTATCAGCACCCAAGGCACCATCTACTGGATCGCCAATGATAAGAAATTCATCGGCCCCGCTACCGCCAAAGATGATATCAGCACCTTTGCCACCTCTAATGGTATCATTGCCACTACCGCCAAAGATGAGATCTCCGCCGTCGCCACCATCAACAAAGTCATCGCCACCGCCAACATTAATATCATCATTGCCATCACCAGAGTTTATAGTATCTGGAATGGAAGATTCTTGATCAGTATAAACTGTGGCTTCAGAGTCTCCAATAATTGTTAACTCAAGACTCAACCCAGTTCCCGAAGTATTTGCACTAATCCCACCATCTTCTGGATCTTGCGCGACCAGAGGTGAGTTGAATATAGGTACTGTATTCCCCTCCGCATCCATAAAAGTGGAATCGCCGGAAACAAAGCTAGTCATTTCGTTACTCCTTAATTTGCTTATAATTGCTGATAAATAATTTGTGAGCAAAAATCAAAAAAATAGTCCCGAAATCATATTCGGCCAAAGGTGATTGATCAGACAAAAAACCGTAGGTAACTCTAAAAGTCACAAAACCCCGAATTCTAAATCGATCTTCACATTTAGCCAATAAGATAATGTCTAAAACTTAATATGACAAGGGTATTTCTTCTGGTCTTTTTTTTTTAAGTATTTTCCGCAATAAAATAAGTATTTCTACGTACTAAAATATATTTTTTAACTGATAATTAATACTGATTAATCTTTAAAATGTCTTGATCTCAAGACAATGCATAAGTAATCGAAAATAACTATTGATTTTTATGAGAAAGTAGACCAAGCCTACCTCAAATTTCCGATCTAGAAGAAGTTGCTATCACAACTGACCCTAAAATATGAATGTTTTGTTGACGTAAAACTCGAGCCGCTTCTTTTAATGTTGTTCCTGTAGTGTAGATATCGTCTAACAGTAAAATCGAAGTGAATTTACTTAATTTTTGCCAATTTTCACTAACTGTAAAAGAATTTTGTAGGTTTTTCTTCCTTTGCGCAGGATTCAAACTAAACATTGCTTCGGTTGCTTTTTCTCTAATTAATACATTTGGCTCTAAAACATCACCAGTTTCGTGACAAAAACCTTTCGCTATGGAGCTAGCCTGATTAAAACCTCTTCTTTGCAGTCTAGTTCTGTGAAGGGGAATTGGCACAACTGTCAATTTCTCGTTGCGAGAAACTACATTCTGTTCTTGCCAACTTTTGGCCAACCATTTACCCAATAGAACTCCAATTTCAGGCTGGTTATTATATTTTAATGCTGCGATCGCTCTTTTCAATTCTCCTTCATATCTTCCCCAGACAAATACTGGTAAATCCCCAGCACAAAAGCCATTCTGCTTAATTAACTGACAGCTTCCGAGCTTTTTTTGACAATAGAGACAAACAACATCCTCAGATGTTCTGTGGCAGAGAGGACAAGGAAACTTTAGCCACAGGTTAAGAAAGCTTTTCCACACTAGAAATTAGGTAATGGGTAATGGGTAATGGGTAATGGGTTTAAGAGCTGGTCAGTTACTGTTAACTGATCACTGATTAAGCTGATTCTGGCTCACGAAAAGAAGTTGGATGAACCAAAAGTTCAGCAGTAGAGCGTTTCTCTACCATTTCTCGCGTGACAGTACATTGTTGAACATCCTCTCGAGAAGGCAATTCATACATGATATCAAGCATTAACTCTTCGACAATACCTCGTAATGCTCTAGCTCCAGTTTTGCGACGATAAGCCTCTTGAGCGATCGCTTTAATTGCCTCTTCCCCAAATTCCAACTCAATATTATCCATTTTTAGGAGCTTCTGATACTGCTTAACCAAGGCATTTCTCGGTTTAGTCAAAATTGTTGCCAAAGTCTCTTCATCCAGGGGATCTAAAGCTGCCATTACTGGAATCCGCCCTACAAATTCGGGGATCATGCCAAATTTGACCATATCATCAGGTTCTAATTGCTGTAGCAAATTGGCTGCTCTTTCTTCCTTGGGGCGATCTATATCTGTAGATAATTCAATTTCAAAGCCCATTCCTGCGCCTTTATTGCCAAGCTTTTGCTCAATAGCCTTATCTAAACCAACAAACGCACCACCGCAGATAAATAGAATATTGCTAGTATCAATTTGGATACAATCTTGGTAAGGATGTTTTCGGCCGCCCTGGGGCGGAACATTTGCCACGGTCCCTTCTAACATTTTAAGTAATGCTTGTTGAACCCCTTCCCCTGAAACATCGCGAGTAATTGATGGGTTTTCACTTTTGCGAGCAATTTTGTCGATTTCATCGATATAAATAATCCCTCTTTGCGCTTCTTCCACATCTAAATCTGCTACCTGCAGAAGTCGCAACAAAATATTTTCTACATCCTCTCCAACATATCCTGCTTCGGTTAGGGTCGTCGCATCTGCCACGGCGAAGGGAACTTGTAGTATTTTTGCTAAAGTTTGGGCCAGTAGTGTTTTCCCACAGCCAGTGGGCCCGATCAATAAGACATTAGATTTCTGTAGCTCAACAGAATCCTCTTCCGATTTCTCATTTTGCCCTTCCAAACTTAAACGCTTGTAGTGATTATAAACAGCAACAGAAAGAACCTTTTTTGCTTCATTTTGTCCAATGACATGTTCATCAAGATATTTTTTGATTTCTCTGGGCTTGGGAAGATCCTTGAAGGAAATACCTTCAGAAGTCAAACGTTTTTTCTGGGGCTTAGATTCGACATCCCTCGTACTGGCAGATACAGCAGTCCCTTCATCCATTAACTCTTCATCTAAAATTTCATTACATAATTCAACACACTCATCACATATGTAAACGCCAGGGCCGGCAATTAACTTGCGTACTTGTTCCTGTGATTTGCCGCAAAATGAGCATTTTAAATGTGAGTCGTATTTAGACATATAAGCCTCTTTTGTTAGACGAGTGTTGGATGGAAAATATTATTTAAGAAGACTCTGATTTAGTGATAACTGAATCAATTAAACCATATTCTTTGGCCTCTTCCGATGACATATAGAAATCTCTTTCCGTATCAAGGGAAATTTTGTCAAAATCCTGCTCTGTATGGCCCGCAATCAATTCATTGAGTCTTTTTTTGATGTACAGAATTTCTTTTGCTTGAATTTCAATATCCACTGCCTGACCTTGAGCGCCGCCCAAAGGCTGATGGATCATAATTCTCGAACTAGGCAATGACATTCTCTTTCCTTTAGTTCCCCCTGATAGGAGAAAAGCCCCCATGCTCGCAGCTATACCATAACAAATTGTCACTACATCGGGTTGTATCTGTTGCATAGTGTCATAAATAGCCATACCCGAATATACAGAGCCTCCAGGAGAATTTATATACAGTTGTATATCTTTTTCGGGATCTTCCGCTTCGAGATAGAGCAATTGAGCGACGACTGAGTCGGCTACTTTATCATCAATAGCAGTTCCTAGAAAGATAATACGTTCTCTTAAAAGTCGAGAATAGATATCAAATGAACGCTCACCAATTCCAGATTGCTCTACGACCATAGGCAAGGAATTAGTAGCAGAGCAAATAACATGCTGACCACTACGATCAACAAGACTGTTATAAGGGGAAAGCGATTTAAACATAGATTTTTAGGCGGAAATTATTACTAATTTTATTAATTGGCAATTTTACTTAACGTTTCTTAAATTCAGAGCAATATTCAAGAATTTGACATTTCTCAGATAATCTAGCAAATTTATTCTCTCTATGGCGAAAAGAGCAAATTAAAAAACACATAAAAGGTGCGGCAGTCATGTTTTGCAAGGGCATTGTGTTGAGTAAGCACCTAACAACACAAAAACAAGTTATGTAATTTTAGGTGCTTAATTGCCAATTCCTGATGACTTGCCTTAATCCTCGTCTCCAGCCTCGGCTTCTTCAGTTTGGGATTCTTCTTCAATGGGAGAGTCATCTTCTTCTGCTTCAGATTCTTCTTTGGCTAGAGAGCCTTCTGGAACTAATTCTATCCCTGCTTTTTCTCTCAACCAGTTAAAAGTATTCTCAGCAGTTAAATCTTCTTCTACCATAGTCCGTAGTTTATCGTAATCAATATCTTCGCTAGCTAATTCCGCTTCGATTTCCTTCATCTTAGTGGTAATGGCATCTTCTTTGGGACTTAGAGCCTCTTTCTCTGCTATTTCCGCTAGAATCAATTTTTTCTTTAAATTTTCAATTGCTTCAGGACGAGAATTCTCTCGCATCTTGGGAATAGTGTCAGAGTTGACTAATTGTTTAACATCTAACCCCATTTGCTGCAATTGCATTAAACTTTGAGTAAGTACCTGTGTTACCTCATCTTGGATTAAGGTGTCGGGTAGATCAACATTAGCTTGTTCCAATAAAGCATTAACTAAAGCATTATTGATGTTATTTTTGGTTTCATTTTCCACTTTTTCTCGGAACTGCTTCTCCAGAGATTCTTTCAATTCAGCAATAGTTTCATATTCCCCGTTGCTAACATCTTCGGCAAAATCATCATCTAAATCAGGTAAATCCTTGGCCTTAAGCTCTTTGAGGGTGATGCTAAATACAGCGGGCTTGCCTGCTAGTTCTTCATTGGCATAGTCTTCTGGGAAAGTAACAGAAACTTCTTTCGTTTCGTCTGGACTCATGCCCACAACTCCCTCAATCATGCCGGGAATGAGTTTGCCTTCTGCCATTTCCACTTCAAAGTCGGTGGCAGACCCGCCTTCAATTTCCTCAGGTTCTGCGCCTTCTACTGTGATCTTGCCCGCAAAATCTAGAATTGCGATATCGCCCATCGCCGCAGCACGATCTTCTATCGGCATTAAGTCCGCGTTTTTAGCTCTACTTTCTTCTAAATAATCTTCTAAGGTTTGAGGATCATAGACTATCTCTTCTGCTTGGATACTAAGATTTTGATAGTCACCTAATTCTACAGAAGGAGGAACGTCCACCGCTGCTGAGAAACTGAAGGGTTTTCCTGGCTCGAAGCTATCAACCAAATTATCGAACTCTGATTTGAGCTGATAATTTCCTAGTGCATCGATGGACTCTTGTTCGATCGCATCTTTAATCCCAGTTTGAATTAGCTGTTCAATAACTGCTCCTTTGATACGCTCCTTGCCAATTCTTTGCATCAAAATGGGTCTCGGAACTTTACCTTTTCGAAACCCAGGAATATTGCTGGAGCGAGCAAGGTCGCGGACCACCTTTTCATAGGTATTGCGGGAAGTTTCCCCTGACAATTCGATTTCGAGAACAATTTGACTGTCAGGCAGTTTTTCCTGGGTTACTTTCATCGATGCTTCTATCTCTATCTACTTTTGGTTTAATTATGAATGGATTAACGATTGAGTGGCGTAAAAAGAAGATTAAGAGATGTGATCTCTGCTAGTTCCGAATTTACGCGATCGCGAACACCATATTAGCAATCTCCCATTATAAGACTAGTTGGGCTCAAAAAAAAATACGTCTAATTAAAGACGTACTTAGCTTAAAAAATTGCAGTAGTTGAAAATTTAGTAAGTTTCAACATGCCAACGATGTTCTTTCTTCATCTGTTTGCGATAGGGAACCCAATCTACATCATGCTTGGCAGCAGCAGCAGATAAAGCTTCATCGATGCCGCCTTCCATGCCTTTTAAACCACAGATGTAAGTGTGGGTTTTCGGATTTTGGATTAATTCCCACAACTTGTCTGCGTGTTCAGCTATTTTATGTTGAATATACATTCTTCCGCCTTCGGAGTTCTGCTGCTCGCGGCTAATTGCATAGTCCATGCGGAAATTATCTGGATATTCTTGGGTTAAGCCTTCTAATTCTTCTTTGTAAAGAATATTAGGAGTTTTGGGGATACCAAAGAATAACCAAGCTAAACCTTTGAAGTTATAGTCGGGATTTTTGTCTCCTTCTTTGAACATCCGCCATAAATAAGCACGGAAAGGTGCAATACCAGTTCCTGTTGCAATCATGATGACGTTGGCATCTTCATCCTCAGGCAATAGCATTTCTTTTCCTACAGGCCCTGTAATTGCCACATCGTCTCCAGGGCTTAAATTGCAGAGATAACTGGAACAAACTCCTTCTACTTTCTCTCCTGTTTCGGGGTCATTGTATTCTAATTTTCTGACGCACAGAGAAACGGTTGTGTCTTCTAGGTTATCCCCATGACGGGTAGAAGCAATGGAGTATAATCTGAGCTTATGGTTATTTCCTTTGGCATCTTGTCCGGGAGGAATAATCCCAATACTTTGGCCTTCTAAATACTTGAGATCCCCACCAGAAAGGTCGAAAGTCATATGACGACAAGTCCCAATTCCTCCTTCTCTAACCAGGTCGTAGATTTCAGTACATTTACCAATAAAAGGATCTTTGGGACGGTAAGTATTAACAGGTACTTTTGACTTCACTTTTGCTTTACTTGTTTTGTTTACAGGTTTTTGAGATTGCGTTTCCACTTTCTCGGCTCCTGTGACGCTAACCTGGTCAAGAGGCTTGATACTGATAATTTGACCGCCCAAGCGAGTAATGCGTTGCAGTTCCTGATTCATTCGGTTGTAAGGAACAGTGATCCAAGTAGTCCCACTTTTCCGGACAAGGTCATTTGTCATGCCATTGCCGTTTTTTAACCCAACCACTTCGTACAAAAAACTGCGATTGTTATATTCTGTGCTACCAGCACTTCCTGCTGCGCTCGGATTGTACATTATCTTAAATACATCCTCCAATTTTAAAATTACACTTAAAATAAAATGCTCACTTCATAAAGATATCCAACAAAAACATCACTACCTCAAATTTAAGGTCAATAATGGGGTTCTGCTGGTTTTAAATCGATATTTTATGGCGCATCAACTTAATAATGTATCATTGAGAGGCTATATATCATCAATTCCCTTCACAAGGTTAGTTCTACATATATCAGAAGCCTAAAAGATTGCTACCTGTTCAAAATAGCTTGAATGGTCAAGGTATTTTGTGACTTATGAGTCATTTTTGTGATTTTTTTTCGCTGTGACTTCTTGACTTTGCTGCTCTTCGATAAACGACCAACTCTACACTCCAACACTGCTAGGAGAATTGTAACGAGAGACAAAGTTATGTTAAGATACTGAAATATAAATTTTTATAAAGCTAGTTTTGGATGCCTTATTTCAACATTGCAGAGCCTGTATTTCGCCCTAAGCAAAAGGAATTGGATTATCAGGATCGCCAGGGATTATTAAAGTTCTCAATAAAAATCAAAAATAACACTTTACTATCTAGTTTTTATACTCGTATTGATCAAGTATTTGTCCTTTGGGGATTGATTTCTGCAGTCATTTTTTTTACGGCTCAGTTTGCCCCCATAGATTGGATTACTCAGGCAATTTTCTGGTCGATAATGACGATCATCGGGACAGTGATAATGGGTTTTTTAACTTATTTTTGGGTGCAAGTGGAAAGGCTGCGCTGGGTTTTATACACTTGGGGCTTATTGATGTTGGGTGGCGTTATCGTGACTGACTGCGCCATTATCTATGGCTGGGGTCAAATTTTAATGAACCTCTGTCCTTTATGGTTATTCCTGAGTGCAATTGGCTATATTTCCACTGGATTTGGTTTGCGATCTCGTGCTTTTATCTTCTCTGGGATTTTTCATCTGTTAGGCATTGCCATTTTGCCTTATTTAAATGGTTGGCAATTTATGGCCACAGGTTTAATAATGACCTTAAATCTGCTAGTTTTTGCAGAAACCCAATGGGACATGCGATCTCCAATCAAGAAGTATAATCTGTTAACTGAAGAACAAGCAGAATTTAATCGACAACAATATCTACTGCGCCAAGGGGCAACATTGACGACGAGTGACCCTGCTGCTTCTTAAACAGCTTAAGGAACGCGCGAGTTGAGCATTAACCATATAACCTAATTGAGCATTAAAATTCAATGCCAGGTTGGGCTTTCACTCCTTGTTCGGAGAAAGGATGTTTAACTAGGGTCATTTCTGTAACTAAATCTGCCTGTGCTATTAGTTTTTCAGGTGCACCTCTTCCTGTGAGAATTACGTGGGAATCTTCGGGTTTTTGTTCTAAGCCAGCAAGTATTTGATCGATATCGAGATACCCCAACTTCAGAGCAATATTTACTTCATCAAGTAAAACTAGGCGATATTCAGGGTTAGTAATATATTCTAATGCTTTTTCCCAAGCCGCGATCGCTTTCTCCTGATCTCGGGCTTTATCTTGAGTTTCCCAGGTAAAACCTTCTCCCATAGCATGAAACTCTAACTGATCTTCCCATTTGCCAAGAACCTCTTTTTCCGCGGGTTCCCAAGCACCCTTAATAAATTGAATGATTGCCACTTTGTAACCGTGACCCAGAGAACGAATTACCATTCCTAAAGCTGCGGTAGTTTTGCCCTTGCCATTCCCAGTATTAACAATAATTAAACCTTTCTCGTTATTTCTTTCGGCAAGACGTTGCTCTTGGACTTCCTTTCGTCGCTGCATTTTTTGTTTGTACTTAAGATCATCCATAAGGTTCAATGTTTAATGTTTAATGTTTAATGTTTAATGTT
>NZ_ALVZ01000083.1 GCF_000332055.1 Xenococcus sp. PCC 7305
TGAGCTGCCCACCATTCATATAGTTCCTGCCAAGATGAATTGTTAGTCCCATTATGAGCTGCCCACCATTCATATAGTTCCTGCCAAGATGAATTATTGGTCCCATTATGAGCTGCCCACCATCGGTAAGCATCTCCCATCATCTTGTCCAAGCCTTTGAAAAAGTCTGCGAGTTCTTCTTCAGAAAAGTCTTCCAAATTATTAGCCGAAGGCAATTCTAATATTGGAGTATCTTCAGTTGTCAGGATTGCTGTATAATCAATTCCCATTTCTCCATATACTTCTAAAGGAGTTGAAGGAACATCGATATTTTCTTCAATCCACTGTAACGATTTTCCTAATTCACTCGCCAAATTCACTTTTGCTTGGGCAAGCAACAGTTCTAATCCTTCTTGAGTGAATAACTCTTCCACATCTTGTGCTGATTCGCTCAGGTCATAACCCATGACATCAAAGGCTAAAACATCCAAATCACTAATGTCTGCTCGCTCTTGATACCAAAGAGTGGGATCCATAATGCCTAAAGGATCATAGCGCCTTTCCCAATGACTAGCTTGGAAGCCATCGCCTTCTTTGCCCGTAGACATTTTGGCACTTAACGTTTCTCCCCCATCAGCAGAAAACCAAGCCACGCCACCAATAGATAAATCATTTACTGCTCCATCAGGATTATCTTGAGCTAAACTTGCAGCCGAAAAACGAAATAAATCTAGTGGAGAAAAGTTTCCAAGTTCTGTCCGATCAGAATGAAGTGTCTCTTCTTGGAGTGAAAAATCTAAACTGCTAGTAAATCCAAGAATATGTCCTGTTTCATGGAGAGCCACACTTAGGAAATCTAGAGTATTTTCCTCAGCTTCACTGTTTCGCAGATAATTGAAGTCCCAGGCAAAATCCTGGTTTATCACAATTGTGCCATCGAGGAAATGTTCTGATTCGTCTAGGACATAGCGATCTAAACTAATAGCTTCTGTCATCCCCAAGGCCTTGGCTAAAGCTGTAGTTAATTTTAGTTTAGTGTTGCCACCAATTAAGTCTCCATCGAGCAAAAAATCAATAGTATTGCCTTGCTGTAGAGCATCAAAGGCTATTTGATCTTCTGCTGAGGTGATGTCGGCTTTATAATATTGCAGAAATAGGGCGTAATGCTGCTCATGAAATTTGGGAATTGCCGCCCCAATCACATTGGGATTAAGTTGGTCAGTGGCCTGGACCAGGATATTAATATCTATGTTATCAGCAAATAATTTACCCCAAATAATTGATGCAATCTCGTACCCGATCCTTTGTTCGAGACTGATAGCTAGATTATAAATAAAGTTTATTTTCATTATTATCTCTTTCTAAAGATTATCTCAATCAGTGATAATCATCAATTTATATAGATTCTCGTGTGTCAATCTAAATAGTAGAAGGAATAAGATTCAGTTGGGCAAAGTTAAGCTAAATATTGTCGAAAGTTCTTGTGAAATTTGAGGTGATTTTTTATTTATTATTTAAGTAAAAATACGGTAATTAGAAATTAAATAAGTTTTATGAGCAGAAGTAAGATTATGATAGTTTTGGTGATCCTAACTAAAAATTTTTGACTCTCAGGAAAATATCATATTTGCGAGCAAAAATTACCCAAATAAGCAATAAAAACTGTAGCTTGTTTGAGCGAAAGATATTAAATCCTAAAAAAAGGAAGATGAAGAGAATATTGCATATGATTAATTGAGAGTTGCAATTGATGATAAATCTAGAGATTCAAGAGAAGAATTGGTATTTAACCATAAAAGGTATTCTACATTTCCTGCTGGGCCTTTAATCGGAGAAACCGTTAACCCTTGATAATTCCACCCAATTTTTGAAGCTGCTTGCCACACTTGTAAAATAGCCTCTGCTCTATCTTTAGGATTGCGAACTACCCCCTTTTTTCCGACTTTGGAACGTCCAACTTCAAACTGAGGCTTAATGAGTAAAATTACTTCTTTTGGCGAAATTAATAAATCCCATAAAGCGGGCAAAACTTTGGTTAAGGAAATGAAGGACAAATCCATTACCCCCAAATTGGCGGGAAAATTTTCACTGTATAAGTCTTGCGAGGTTAGATAACGGAAATTTGTTCTTTCTTTGAGAACAACTCGGGGATTTTGTCTAATACTCCAAGCTACTTGTCCATAACCTACATCTACACCATAAACTTTTTTTGCTCCTGCTTGTAGAAGACAGTCAGTGAATCCCCCTGTAGAAATACCGCCATCTAGACAAATGCGCTCCTCGACATTGATCGCAAAAGTTACTAAAGCTTTATTGAGTTTTTCCCCACCACGAGACACATAGGGTGGTTTCGCTTTTAATTCAATTGTTGCTGCCGTATCGATTTTAGTTCCTGCTTTATCGATAATTTGGTCATTAACCTTCACTTCTCCTGCGCCAATACAGCGTTGTGCTGTGGCGCGTGAATCACAAAAATTACGCTCTACTAAGAGAACATCAAGGCGTTGTTTGGGCATTGTTTAATTCTTAAATGATGTGTTTAGTAAAGGTACTGTTTTCAATTCCTTACAGTAAATAAGTTAATTCAAGATAATTGGCCAATGCTTTTGAGAGCCGCTAAAACCTGCTCCAGTTCATTTTCCCTGTCAATAGACAATGCATAGGAACGACTATAGATGGGAATATCTGCTTTTTGGAGTTTAACAAAGACAAACTCTCTACCATTGACCAGAAAACCAAACTTTGGTTTGTCACTTTTGGGACTAGAAAGCATATAAGCTAGAGCTTGAGGTAACGCTTCCATAACATCAAATTTAGTACTTTTCGATTCGATAACAAGTATCCAAAGTCTCTGTTGCACAATTAAAACATCTATTCTCCCTCTGACAATTAATTCCCTATCTTTAGCAGAAATTTCTACCGACTTTTCAGTTCTTATTGAAAAGGGTGATTGAAAGAACCCAGCTAGATCTAGTAAGGGTGATAGCACAACCATCTTTACGCCTTCCTCCAGAATAGAACGGCGATTCGCCAAGTTAAAGAAATTACTGCGAACTCTTGCCAGACAAGATTTTTCGTCATAGGTTAAAGAAGGTAGGTTGTCTTGCCACTCTCTAAAAAATTTTTCATCAGTTGTTAATTGCAGTCCAAAGTTTTCTTGCAATTCTTCTAGACTAATATCTTGAGCTTGAATAGTTTGAACCATAATTAATGATTGTAAGTAAATGCTTTCTTTTTTCAAAGCAACTCTTGTTTTAACCGATAAATAATCGTTTTGGGTTGGGCTTGGGATAAAATTTCGGCGATGACAGTCGAAGCGCCTAAGGAACCCCAGGTACAACCCTTTTCCAAATAGGATTGCGTAACCTGACCCACTACATAAGTGCCGTATCCCGCGATCGCAGCTTGCGCTGTGGCTGTACTAGTATAAATGGCAAAGCTTCCAGCGCTTTCCACTGCTCCTAAAATAGCCCCACCACCTTTGCCTGCACCTAAAATTATATTGCTACCAATTTCGCCTAATAATAATCCTCCAGAACTAGCAAAGATTTTGCGAAATAAAGTCTGGGCCTCATAAGTGGTAATGGGCAAACCATACAATTTACCCAGGGAGCGAATCAAAAATAAATCGGTAATCAAGCCGCCTAAAACATCGAATAGGGGAAAAGGATTTAATGCCACAGCCAAAGCTTTATATCGGGCATATTTCCAAATAATTTCTTGGGCTGACTCTTTTCTCATTGCGACAGTCTGGTTGGCAATGTTTTTTTCCGCATTTCTCGCTTGTACCAAAGAATTTAATGCCAATAAAGAGCGTCCTTCCCTTTCAACAATTCTCAAAATAGTGTTTTGCAATTCATCTATTTGAGGTCGAGGCTCTTCCAAAAATTCAGTGATAGTTCCATCCTCTGCTTTTGAGCGTACCTGAATTGCTTGAGGTTTGGCCGCCACCATCACTATTTCGTCAGTAGAAATGAGCTCTCCCAAATCAGTGCCACTCTCGCCTTCATTGAGTAATTGCAATTGTTGATAAATACTTTGGCGATCCTTATCCGGATAGAGATCAACCTTATTAAAAATAATGATTAGAGGTTTCTGACTTCTTCTTAATTGACATAATACAAGATATTCTGTGCGGGTAATATCTCCAGCAATCACAAATAAAATTAAATCGGATTTTTGAGCAATTTCCTGAGCCATCTTTTCTCTGGCTTGTCCATCAATCTCATCTAAACCAGGAGTGTCTATCAACTCTACTTCTACTGAATCAGGAGTTGGCTGCCAAGAAGTCGATTGAGGAAACTGAGTAACCCCGTTTAAAGGCCCTGTTTTCAAGATCTCTCTTCCGACTAAAGCATTAATTACAGAAGATTTTCCACAACTAACTAAACCAAAAGTTGAGATTCGCAATAGTTTCTGATCTAATTTATCTAAAGCGTTTTTCAAGTTCTGCAAATCGGAGCGCACTGCAGTTTGTAAGCCTTCGTCTGGAGTATACTTGCCATGGCGGCGGATATTTCCATACCACGAAATTGCTTGTTGGATACTGGCGCGAGCGCGGTCAAAGCAATTATTCTCTTGAGACAATATTGCTGATATTGAGTCCTCGCTATTCATAATTTCCTGGTTCCTCCTTTTTGCACTTGTCTATTCCAATCTCTCTTAAATGAAATAGGATTACTATAGTAACCTTTAGTCGATTTATGGGAATCATAATTGAGTGAAGGCCAAATCACAACTATATTCATCGATTGTCTAATTTTAGGAAAATTAGAATCATATTGGAAGTTATTTTTATATTTAAACAAATAATCTGAACTGTAATAAACAGATAATTGATTTTAAGGGAGAATGGTAATCGGGTGAACAAGCAGAATAACTCACATAATGGTAAGCCTGGCGAGATAGAAAAGAAAACAATAATCCAAAATTTTGATGTTATATCTTCGCAATCGCCAGAAGAAGTTAATGATTTATTTGAAGGTCATAGCTTGGAGGAAGAAAACTCTTTATCTCTTAATGATCTAAATTCTGCTGCCAACTCCTTTGATGATGCTGACGACTTGTTACCCTTCATAGAAAATAATAATATTTATAGTGAAGACATAGGAGATTTGGAGATCGAGTCGGAAATAGACTTGTCTGCTTCCCTCGAAGGCGTGCTAGATTCCGAGTCTAACAATATAGATGATCTTGATGATTTAGAGGAACTTAACGACTTAGTGTCAAGCTCAGTTGATCTTGAGGCTTTAGATTCGTCTAATGAGCTGACAGAATTAGATGAGCTTTTGGATGAACCGATCAATGACATGGATAGTCTAGATGAGTTCGGCGAGTTGGATAACTTACTAGATCCTAATGATGATGATTTAGATGGGCTATTAGTAGATTCTAAAGCTGAGAAGCCTCCCTCACAACCTTTAAAAAACAAGGTGTCTAAGGCCAAAATAAATCCTCCTCTTCAGCCGGAAGCTCCCAAAGGACAAGTCTTTGAGCAGACAATGCGAGTGTCGGTCAAAAAGCTAGACAACCTCAATAACATGATCGGAGAGTTGGTAGTTAAACGTAATCGATTAGAAGAAGATCAAGAACGATTACGTCGCTTTTTAGATAACTTATTGAATCATGTTCAGTCTTTGGGCGAAATGGGCGGGAAAATGCATGATCTTTATGAGCGATCGCTTTTAGAAGGAGCATTAATTGCCAGTCGTCAACAAAATCAAGCAAATTCTCGTAAAGTTTCTAGCTTCATTGATGTTGGTGCAAAAGATGAGGGAGATGATGAACTTAACGCCTTAGAGTTGGATCGTTTTACTGGGTTCCATTTACTATCTCAAGACATTATCGAGTTAATTGTTAGAGTAAGAGAAGCTGCTTCGGATATTCAGTTTGTGGTTGACGAAACGGATAAGGTCGCCCAGTCATTGCGACAAGTAACTGGTCAGCTGCAAGATGGGATGAACTCCTCTCGGATGGTTGCTTTTGGCCAAACTACAGATCGTCTCCCTAGGGCAATTAGAGATATTTCCCGTAAACTCCACAAACAAGTAAATCTTAATGTAGAAGGCAAAGATGTTCTAATTGACAAAATGATTGTGGAAAATCTCTACAATCCGATGACTCATTTAGTGAATAATGCCATCACTCATGGCATTGAATCCCCAGAAGAAAGAATTAAGTTAGGGAAAAGCGAGCAGGGAACAATTCATATTAGGGCGTTTCTCCAAGGAAATCAAACTGTAATTACAATTACTGATGATGGGGCAGGGATTGATCCTGAAAGAGTAAAAGCTAAAGCTGTTGAGAAAAATCTCATTACTTGGGCGCAGGCTCAAAATCTCTCTAAACAAGATGTTTATGATTTATTATTTAGAGCTGGGTTCAGTACCAAAGATCAAGCAGATGACTTCTCAGGAAGAGGCGTCGGCATGGATGTGGTTAGCACGGATTTGAAAAAGATTCGGGGGACTATCAGCATTGAGTCTGAAATTGGCAAAGGAACTGTTTTTACTATTAGATTGCCTTTGGTTCTGAGTATTTGTAAGGCTTTAACTTGTGTTTTTAATGGCACTCGTATTGCCTTTCCTATTGATGGGGTTGAAGATACCAGCGAATATCATTTATCTGATATTCAGACCAATGCTAATGGTATCAAATCTATTTCTTGGAACAATAGCCTGTTACCTTTTCAACCTTTGGGAAATTTACTGTCTTACAATCGTCGAATCGCTCGAGCAGGAATCTATAATGTCAATCAGGAAGAGGACACTGTTTCAATTATTATCCTTCGCAGTACTGATAACTTACTGGCATTGGAAGTAGATCAAGTATTAGGAGAACAGGAAATTGTTATTAAACAAATCGAAGCGCCAATTCCCAAGCCAGCAGGTATTGCGGGAGCAACTGTATTGGGAGATGGTACGATTATGCCTATTGGAGATGTGTTGGAGTTAATTGAAATTGCCCAAGGTAAGAGGACAATCAATCTTGGATTTAGTATCTGGCAAGATGGGAAGGCAAATAAAGAGGATGATATTGCGAATGAACCAATGGTATTGGTTGTCGACGACTCTATTACTGTGCGGGAGTTACTGACTCTTAGTTTTAATAAATTAGGTTATCGCGTTGAACAAGCTAGGGATGGACAAGAAGCTTGGGATAAACTTCGTGGTGGATTGCCCTGTGACATGATTTTCTGTGACATTGAAATGCCCAGAATGAATGGTCTGGAACTATTATCTAATCTCCAAAAGGATGAGGAACTTAAACTGATTCCTGTGGCAATGTTAACTTCTCGTGGTGCAGAAAAACATCGCAACATGGCTACAGATCTCGGAGCAAAAGCTTATCTAACTAAGCCTTATACAGAAAAGGATTTAATGGATGTTGCTCAAAAATTAATTGAAATTAGCCTAGCCAATAAAGAAACAGAATTAATGGTGGTTAATGATAATACTGAATTCAATATTTATCCTAATGATCCTAAATCATCAATTAATAATAATCCTGTCGTGTTGATTATTGATGATTCGGTAACTGTAAGAGAGTTGCTTTCTATGACTTTTTTGAAGGCTGGCTATCAGGTAGAAAAAGCTAAGGATGGTCAAGAAGCCTGGGATAAATTGCAGGATGGACTAGAATGCGATCTTGCTTTCTGTGACATCGAAATGCCTAGAATGAATGGGTTAGAATTATTGTCTCATCTCCAAAAAGATGAGAATCTTGCCTCTTTTCCAATCGCGATGCTAACTTCCCGCGGCGCCCAGAAAATGCGTAACATTGCAGCCAAAAGAGGCGCTAAGGGTTATTTTGTGAAACCCTATGTGGAGGAAAATTTATTGGATGCTGCCGAGAGAATGATGAACGGCGAAATGCTGCTTGAGCTGGATCTTGTGGATGATTAAAATGATTAATGGGCAATGATTAATGGTCAGTGTTAAGTGTTTATTTATTTTTTCCTGAAATTAAACCTCTTCTGCCATCAGAACTAGAAATTTTCAGGAAATGCCGCAAATTTTGGATTGGTTGACTTGGCTCAAGTAAATCTAATTTTGCGATCGCATTTTCTAGGGAAAGACTTTCATGATACAAAATGCGAAAGGCTTTTTTTAGTTGCCGAAGATCTTCCTTGCCCAGACCTTTTCTTTTTAATCCTACAAAATTCAGCGATCGCACTTTCGCCGGATTTCCTTCCACCAGCATATAGGGAGGAACATCCCGATTAATCCGACTCATGCCGCCGACCATGGCCATCTGTCCAATATGGACAAACTGATGAATCCCTAAAACTCCACTAACAACAGCTTGGGATTCAATCACGACATGACCAGCCATTGCCACATTATTCGCAATAATTACGTCGTTCTCAATAATACAATTATGAGCCACATGAGAATATGCCATTAAAAGATTACCATTACCAATCATGGTAACTTCTCCTTCTTCTGTCGCTTTATTAACAGTGACATATTCCCTAATCTGATTATTGTCGCCTATCTTAACAGAACTATTAGCTCCTTTATACTTCAAATCTTGGGGTTCTAAACCAATAGCTGCACCAGGAAATATTCGGTTATTGGCCCCGATTTCTGTCCAGCCATCAATGACGGCATGGGAACCAATAATCGTATTTGCCCCTATCGTTACTTGGGAGCCAATAATGGCATAGGGATCTACCCGAACAGTAGGATGCAACTGGGCTGAGGGATGAACAATCGCAGTCGGATGAATTAAGTGACTCTCGAACATAGCTGATGATTTGATTGCAGAACTCATAATTCCTAATTTTCTAGTCGATTAGGGAAAACAACATTTCGCCTTCTACTGCGACTTGACCATCTACTTTTCCTTGGCCTTTCATTTTCGCAATTCGATTGCGTTTGAGAGCTAGAAGTTCCACTGTCATTAGCAACTGGTCTCCAGGAACAACTGGGCGACGAAAACGAACTTTATCGATACCAGCAAAGGCAAAAAACTTTCCTTCGAGCTCTGGGATTTGCATTAAGATTGTGCCTCCGACTTGCGCCATGGCTTCAATTTGTAAGACTCCTGGCATTAAAGGTTTACCTGGAATATGCCCAGGAAAATAAGGTTCGTTAAAGGTAACATTTTTTAATCCTACAGCTTTTTCTTTAGGTACATATTCGATAATGCGATCGACTAAAGCAAAAGGATAGCGATGGGGTAAAAGTTTATGTATTTGTTCTGCGGTTAAAACGGGCATTGCAATTTTCAGTTTTCAATTTTCAAACTCGCGCGTTCCCTAGATGAGTAAAACTCATCGGGGTCGCTCGTCAATTTTCAATTAACAAAGATATTTTTTTAGCTAATTGAATATGGAGTTTATGGCTAGCTTTATAGGCTAGAAAATGAGCTTGGGGAAAGTTTCCCAGCAAACTTAGATCTCCTACTAAGTCTAATAGTTTATGCCGCGCTGGCTCGTTAGTAAATCGTAAAGGAGGATTTAACCAACCTTGATGACTACAAACTAAGGCATTATCAAGACTGCCGCCTTTGATCAATCCAGCTTGTCGTAGCTGTTCCATACCTTCGGCAAAACCAAAAGTACGAGCAGGCGCGATTTCTCTAGCAAAATCTGACGGGTTTAGAGTCCAACTATGCCATTGATTACCGATCGCATCATAGGGGAATTCAATGCCATAGGTAAAGCGTGTCTCGAATGAAGGCATCGCCGCGACAAAAGAATCTTTTTCCTGAACTACTATAGGTTGTTGTATCACTAGAGGAGAAAAAGAATTATGTTCGATAATTTGTTTGGTCAAGGTATTTTCTGCGAGCACGTCTGCCCATAATTTTGCCGAGCCGTCCAACAAAGGGACTTCGGCCCCATCTATTTCAATTCGGGCATCGGCAATTCCGTTAACGGATAAAGCTGCTAGCAAATGTTCTACAGTTCGGACTTTAACTAGAGAACCTGAGGTGGTCTCCTGTGCTAATTCTGTAGAGAGGGTAGTTTGACTCACCGAGTTCAAATTAGCTTGGATAATTGGCTGCCCAGGTTGATCTACCCGCACAAAATATCTGCCAGTTCCTGGTTTTGCTGGCATTATTGTGACGGTGCTAATAAGTCCAGAATGTAATCCGACACCAGATAATGTAAAAGCTGTAAACGCTTCTGGGAGATTTGTGAGCATAATTTCTTTTCTCATCAACGATACTTTTTCTTTGCCCCTTGTAGAATCTATCAAATCAATAAATAAATCGAAAAATGGCAACAACAAATAAATTTTGGCTGACCAATCTAATTCTGACAATTTTTCTGGGAACTTTACTCCTAGGAGGTTGTTCGTCAGGGGACTCTTCCCAGTCGTCCTCATCATCTGATAACCTTACCCCAGTACAATCTATAGTCGAAAAGACCAGTAGCAAAGAAATGTTTGATAATTTACCAAGACTCGAAGGAATGGCGAAGGTTAAATTAATGGTGAACGGTTCGCCGATCATTATTGAGCTTAATGGTATTGAGGCACCAATCACTGCTGGAAATTTCGTTGATTTGGTACAAAGAGGGGTTTATAATGGTTTGGTTTTTCACCGCGTGGTTAAATCACCTCAACCGTTTGTCGCTCAGGGTGGAGATCCTTTAGGTAATGGTACAGGCGGCTTCACCGACCCTGAAACTGGCAAAAAACGTTCTATTCCCCTGGAAATTAAATTGACCGGAGATGATGAGCCCACTTATAGCAAGGGTTTGGGCCAACAATCAGGCATTATGTCTCCTGATGTAGTTCTTAAACATAGTCGCGGCGCAGTAGCGATGGCTCGCTCTCAAGCTCCTGATTCTGCTTCTTCTCAGTTCTATATTGCTTTGGCTCAGCTGGATTTTCTTGATGGGGATTATGCTGTATTCGGTCAAGTGTTAGAAGGAATGGATGCGGTAGATGGCATCGATCAAGGCGATATTATTGTATCTGCTGAAGTAATTGAAGGCATTGAAAACCTTAAAAAGTGATTATTAAACATTGACCATTGAAAAACTTTCAATTTTCAATTTTTCATTTTCAATTAATTAATTAATGGATGTTGTAGTTACGGGGATTGGTTTGCATTCTTGTCTTGGTTCTTTGGCTGAAAGCTGGCAAAGTTTACAGAAAGGAAAATCGGGGATTAGATTAATGCAGCCTTTTCCTGAGCTGCCAACTTATCCTTTGGGAATGATTGGGAATAATCCCGCGAATTTGGATGAGCTGACTAGGATTGTGGTTAAATCTGCTCTAAAAGATGCAGGGTTAAAGACTCCTCTGCCTGACTCTGGAGTGGTCATTGGCTCTAGTCGTGGTTGTCAGTCAACTTGGGAGAATTTAGCAACTCAATATACTTCCAATAGTAATTGGTTAGATAGTTTGCCTCACCGTGGCGCAGTACTAGCAGCTAAAATAATTCAAACCTCTGCCCCAGTTTTGTCACCGATGGCTGCTTGTGCGACGGGGCTTCATGCGATCGCAAGGGCTTATGAGTTAATTCAAACTGGCAGATGTCAAAGGGTAATCACTGGAGCAGTAGAAACGCCGATTACCAGGCTGAGCTTGGCAGGTTTTGAACGTTTGGGAGCTTTGGCAAAAACTGGCTGTTATCCTTTCGACAAAAAACGTGAAGGTTTAGTTTTAGGCGAAGGTGGCGCAGTTTTAGTGCTTGAATCTGCAAGTTTAGCAAAGGCCAGAAATGCTCATATTTATGGAAGGATATTGGGTTTTGCCTTAACTTGTGATGCACAAGGGATTACGGCACCTGAATCTGATAGCAGAAGTGCGGCGATCGCGATTAAGCAATGTTTGGTAAGAAGCGACTTAACTCCTGATCAAGTAGATTATCTCCATCTTCATGGGACTAGTACCAGGTTAAATGATCTTCATGAGGCAAGATTGATCGGGCATTTATTTCCTCCTCGAATCTCAGTTAGCTCGACAAAAGGAGCTACCGGGCATAGTTTAGGAGCTTCCGGTGCAATGGGAGTGGCTTTTTGTTTAATGGCCTTACAATCTGGGTATTTGCCCCTTTGTGTGGGACTAAATGATTTGGTCTTTCCTTTAAATGCAGTAAGGAACCAACAAAAAAATAACCCCCAAACCGCCCTCTGTTTTAGCTTCGGTTTTGGAGGTCAAAATGCAATACTAGCAATAGGAAAATACAATTAAGGGAACAGGTCAAGGTTTAATGGGGTTTGGTTTTCACCCATTACCCATTACCCATTACCCATTACCTTCTCTAGTTCATATGAAGATAATTCGCTTCGGCTTCTATCTGTCTCACTAGTTTATCGTTGCCTTGGGCTCTTGCTGCTTCTAGGCGATGTTCCAAATTCTTGCGAAGACTTTCACGGTAAGTTGAAGCTGCTTTTGCTAGTTTCTCTTGGCGATTTTTATTCATAATGGACTCTTTAGATTAAAAAAAGTAATGTAAATGTCGGTATTTACTTATACGATAGCATTTTGTTCGTGAAATGTAGTCTACGTAACAGAAATTTTACAGAAATTTAAAGCTGTTTCTTTTTTATGTCAAAAAATAAGATTGTTGCTCTGCTAACGGATTTTGGATTACAGGATGTTTATGTGGGTGTAATGAAAGGTGCGATCGCAAAAATCAATCCTCAGTTACAAGTCATAGATCTCACCCATGAAATTCCGCCTCAAGATCTTATTGCAGCAAGATTTGCCTTGTTGAATGCTTATCGTTATTTTCCTGAGAATACAGTTTATGTAGCAGTTGTAGATCCTGGAGTCGGTAGCGATCGCCGGGGGATAGCTATTCAATTTCCCCATGGTTGGCTTGTTGGGCCCGATAATGGAATCTTTTCTGGGATACTTGATGTTAGTCCGGCAATCAAAGCAGTAGAGTTAAATAATAGTCAATATTGGTTGATCCCCAATCCCAGTAATACTTTTCACGGCAGAGACATTTTTGCGACCGTGGGAGCTTATTTAGCTCAGGGGCTTTCTCTAGAATCATTGGGGAAGACAATAGCTTTGGAAAGTTTAGCCACTTTATCTTTGACCGAATTACGAGTGGGCGAAACTTCTATTGCTGGTTGTATTCAATATTGTGATCGCTTTGGAAATCTCGTGACAAATATTCCTGCGGATCTTCTTGGTGGGCAAAATTGGCAAATTGAAATTTCTGGTCAAAATATTCCTGTGGTGAAAACCTATAGTGATGTGGCGATCGCAAAACCTCTTGCTTTAGTAGGAAGTCATGGTTATCTAGAAATTGCGGTCAATGGCGGCAATGCCCAACAAGATTTGCAACTTAAAGTTGGCGAAATAATTTTGTTACTATCAGAATGATTTTTTCTCTTCATTCTTCGTAATCACTGGCAATTTCAACTTCGAGGGTATCTTCATCTACATGAATATACAAAATATTAGGGCGGCAACATACTTGACAGTCCTCAACATAGGATTGCTGCATACCAGAACTAATATCGACAAAAGTTGTATTTTCCTCTCCACAAAAAGCGCAATAGTACTCTGATGTTGTCTGCATATACAATTGATTAGGGTTGATAGTTGCTGGGCAATTAATAACTGTTTACTAAAACTAATTAGACGGGAAGAGATTTATGGCATTAGTAGTTCAAAAATATGGTGGAACTTCTGTTGGCTCTGTAGAAAGAATTCAAGCAGTTGCCCAAAGAATTTACAAAAATGTCCGGCAAGGGAATAGCTTAGTGGTTGTCGTCTCCGCAATGGGCAAAAGTACAGACACCCTCGTCAATTTAGCACAGCAAATTTCTTCTAATCCGTCTCGTCGAGAAATGGATATGTTGCTTTCGACAGGAGAACAAGTTTCGATCGCCCTTTTAAGTATGGCCTTACAAGAATTGGGTCAACCAGCCATTTCTTTAACAGGTGCGCAGGTCGGCATTGTAACTGAAGCCGCCCATTCTCGGGCAAGGATTTTAGAAATTGATACTAAACGCCTAGAAAAAAATCTGAATGAAGGGAAAGTCGTGGTTGTTGCTGGCTTCCAAGGGGTCGCCTCTAGCCAGGATCTCGAAATTACTACCTTGGGCAGAGGTGGCTCGGATACTTCTGCTGTAGCATTAGCTGCTTCTTTGAAAGCCAATCGCTGCGAAATATATACTGATGTTCCAGGAATTCTCACCACAGATCCTCGTCTGGTCCCTGAAGCTCAATTAATGCCGGAGATTACTGCCGATGAGATGTTAGAACTGGCAAGCTTGGGCGCTAAAGTTTTACATCCACGAGCAGTGGAAATTGCTCGCAACTTTGGTATGCCCTTGGTGGTTTTGTCTAGTTGGAGTGATGAACCTGGGACTAAAGTAACCAGTCCTAACCCTCAACCGCGATCGCTAAAAAACTTAGAAATTACCAAAGTAGTGGATGGTGTTGAAATTGATACTAATCAATCAAAAGTTGCTTTATTGAGAATTCCTGACTGTCCAGGGGTGGCTGCTAATCTATTTAATGCGATCGCTGAACAACAGGTAGATGTGGATCTAATTATTCAATCAATTCACGAAGCAAATACTAACGATATCGCTTTTACTGTCACGAAGGATGCCTTGCAACAAGCTGAAGCAGTTGCTCATGCGATCGCCCCTGCTTTTCGTAGTAATCCTAAATCTACAGAAGAAGCAGAAGTCATGATCGACAACCAAATCGCTAAGATTGCTATTTCTGGTGCGGGAATGATTGGTCGCCCGGGAATTGCCGCGCAAATGTTTAGAACTCTGGCAAAAGCAGGAGTTAATATTCAAATGATTTCTACATCAGAAGTCAAGGTTAGTTGTGTTATCGATCAAGGCCAATGTGATCTTGCCTCAGAAGTTCTTTGTGAAGCTTTTGAAATTGCTAGTTCTACTTTGCCGATAATCAATCATGACATCGCCTCTGACGTTCCGGCCGTTAGAGGGGTAGCATTAGATAGGGATCAGGCTCGTTTAGCAATTGTTAATGTTCCAGATAATCCGGGAATGGCGGCTCAAATTTTTGGTCTGCTCGCCGACAAAAATATTAGCGTCGATACAATTATTCAGTCTCAACGCTCACGTATTATTAATGATGTTGCCACTCGCGATATTGCCTTTACTGTTGCCCAAGATGATGCTCAAATTGCTGCGGTCGTTCTTCGTGAATTGGCCAAAAATATTGGTTGTGGAGAAATTACGGTTGATACTGCGATCGCGAAAGTAAGTATTGTGGGAGCAAGAATGGTCGGAAATCCAGGAGTGGCTGCGCAATTCTTCTCGGCTTTAGCCGCGGCGAAAATTAACATTCAAATGATTACTACTTCCGAGATCAAAATTAGTTGTGTAGTTGCTGAAGAGCACGGCGTGCAAGCCCTACAATCTGTTCATAATGCCTTTGAATTGTCCAACGTGAGCTCCTAACGAAAATAATTATTTATGTCCGAGAGAAACAGGGTTTGTAAGTCCAAACTAAACACTAGTGCCGCTGCGCGGAAGTAATAAGTAATAAGTAATAAGTAATGAGTAATAAGTATTGATATATCAGCTTTTTGCTCTTCGTTGATGGATAGCTTATTTAACGTGAGTTCGACGAAAATTTGAGAGAAAAGAAAGGCTGACATTGTATACTCATAATAAGCAGAATTAGAGAATCTCAGCTAATTTTATGATGACATCAAGATTAGA
>NZ_ALVZ01000084.1 GCF_000332055.1 Xenococcus sp. PCC 7305
AAAACGTAGAATCAAAAATTGCGATATTGATTAGTCACTTAGCCTTCTTTCAGCCAACTAAAGTGAGCACGAACATCTTTGCCAACTTCTTCAATAGAATGTTCCGCTTCTTGACGGCGCATTGCTGTAAATCCAGCCTTTCCAGATTGGTTTTCTAACACAAACTCACGAGCAAATTGCCCAGACTGAATTTCCTTGAGGATTTTCTTCATTTCAGCCTTAGTCTCGGGATTGACGACTCTAGGCCCCCGAGTATAATCACCATATTCGGCAGTATTGGAAATACTATCGCGCATTTTAGCGAGACCACCTTCAACCACAAGGTCAACAATTAGCTTTACTTCATGAAGGCATTCAAAATAGGCTAATTCTGGTTGGTAACCAGCTTCGACAAGAGTTTCAAATCCAGCCTTGATCAACGCGCTCAAACCACCACAAAGAACCGCCTGTTCTCCGAATAAATCTGTTTCCGTTTCCTCTCTAAAAGAAGTCTCCAAAACACCGGCACGAGCACCACCAATTCCTTTAGCATAGGCCATAGCGCGATCGCGTGCTTGTCCCGAAGCATCTTGATATACAGCAAACAGAGCTGGCACACCTTGGCCCTGTTCGTAGGTACGTCGTACCAAATGACCAGGCCCTTTTGGTGCAATCATTACAACATCTACTGATGCGGGAGGCACAATTTGACCGAAATGAATATTAAATCCGTGGGCAAATGCTAGGATATCGCCATCTTGTAGATTGGGTGCGATTTCGTTGGTATATACGGTTTTTTGGACTTCATCTGGGAGCAAAATCATAATCATGTCAGCCGCAGCCGCCGCATCGGCGACACTATGAACTTTAAGCCCTGCTGATTCTGCCTTGGCCGCAGACTTGCTGCCAGGATATAAACCCACAATTACATTCACTCCACTATCTTTTAGATTTAAAGCGTGAGCATGTCCTTGAGAACCATAACCAATAATTGCTACAGTTTTATTTGAAAGCAAATCTAAATTAGCATCTTCGTCATAATACATTCTTGCCATAAGAGTTTTTTCCTTTAATTTATTAGGCGCGACAAACTCTTAATTATATAACAACATAGTAGACAATCCCTTAATCTATCCAATGTAATACGTCGCGAATAATAGACCAACGAGGTTTGAGAGTTGATTGGACATCACCTTTCACCCAATAGTTATAAAGGGAATCAATGGTGCCATCTTCTTGCTTCAATTTTAACCAGACGTTAACTACATCACTCAATTCGGAGGTATTTTCAGGCAAGATATATGCTACGGGAAACTTAATTGCTGGCTGAGGTACGGCAACGGCATAACTAGGATACAAAAGAGTCAAAGCCGATGCTGTTTCTGCAGAGAAAGCAAAGGCATCATATGGGGCAAAATCCTGCTCTAAAAAGTCTGTAATACTCTTATTTACCGTAGTCAATTCGGCCTGAGGTAGTAAACCTCGGATTTTGGCTATATAGTAAGAATTGCTTGTGGGGATGGCAATCCGTAAATTGGGCTCTGCTTGTAAACTTTGCCAGGAACTGAATTTACTTTTGAGCTCACTTCTTACGAAAAAACCAACACTGCGAGTAGTAAAACTGTGAGAAAAATCGATTTCTTCTTCCCCGCTAGGAAATAGGGGTCCTCCAGGAATAATTAAATCGCAATCTTCATTGTCAAGTAGATTTGCCAGTTGCGTAAAATTCAGTAGATCTTGTTCAATGTTTTGACCCTGATCATCTTTTCCGAGAGGAACAAATTCTAGATTTACTCCTAAATCTTTACTCAGGATATGACTCATCTCCACATCCATCCCTACCAATTCTCCTTCATTATTGATATAAGACAAGGGATAAGCATTATCAAGATAGCCAACTCTTAAAATTTTGCTGTTTTTAATTAAATCTAGTCTGGAGTTAATTTCTGTTTCCGCTGCAAGTTGTCTTCGAGGTGGCAATTCAGGATAAACTTTGCTTGCTTGAGGGTCTCTAACTCGGAATAATTTTAAGTTAGTTAGTAGCTCATTTTTATTATATTCTTGGGGAAAAATATAGCTAAAGATAAAATGCACCGAGCCGAGACTTAAAATAGTAACTAAGAAAGAAATTATTGTAAAACGAATTAATTTTCTTTTGTTAAAACGGATTAAACCTTGCATCGCACAGGTACTGATGATACCCAAGGCTACTGTATACATTCCGGCCAGTAAGGTGCCAAATCTTGCAGTAAAGACTTCTACTGTGATGTAAAGGCTCAACATATTTGTGGGAATTTTAAACAGACTCAACATAAAAGTTGTGCCCAAAGTGCCGTCGGCAAAGAAAACTGGCACTCCTGTCGCCACAAAAGTAGGATACTGACTTGGGGTTAATGGTGTACCAACATACCAAGCGGCAAAGGGAATGAATGCCAAAGACAGCAATTTGCCCATATTGGGAAAGTTGAAAGAGGCCGGAATAATAACATCTAGGGGCGAATCTTCTATTTCCTGTTGGTCGGCATCTGGATCAGTTTGCGGTCTGATATTGTCAACCAACTTTTTGCAGGCGTCTACCAAAATTGGCAAGACCACTAATAAATTTGCGATCGCAAAGGCAGTAACTAAAGCGGCTCTAATTTCTTTGATAATATCTTTGTATTTGATGGGAGTCAGAACGCTTATCAATCCTGGTAAGACCCAAAAACTAAGGATTAAAGAGATTAGTCCATGAAGAATGATATGAATCTGTAGTCGTCCAAAGTCTTCTAGCCTCAGGGTTCCTGCTGCATTAGCTGCGATCGCAAACACCCCAATAGGCGATAATTTGGCAACAAAACGGGTAATAATCAATAAGCTTTCGCTTAATTTTTCCATCACCTCAATGACTGTTTGTTTTTGATCTACCAAAATCAAAGACAGCCCGATGGCAATACTAAAGGTAACCACCGAGGGAATAATGGTATTTGCCATCGCTGAGAAGGGATTCGAGGGCAAAAATAGCTCAACAAAATCAATTTTTTGGGGTGGCTCAACCAAACTTTCGCTAAAAAATGATGCCGATTGCCAATTGGGAAAACCCAGGGGATAGACAATCAAAATAAAGATAATGATCAGCCAGAGAAATAATAAGGTTAGCCCTGCATTAATGCCCAATGATTTGGCAGTCTTAAAGTTTAATTTCCCTAAGCCTGCGATCAAAGAAACCAGCATGTAGGGGATAACTGGCATTTGAAACAGACGTATATAGGCAGTGCCCAGAACTTCCAAAGAAGAAGTGATTTCTCCGAAAAACACCCCCGCAAAAATGCCCAAGGCAAAGCCGAGGAGAACCTGTATTGCCAGACTAGAACGAACACTCTCAATTATTTTTTGCATTTATCTCCCTATATCTGATTTAATCTAGCCTCTTTTAATCGTCTTAACAACCCTGCCCGCCTACTGTATCTTTCATGAATATTATTCAAGCGTTCTTGAAACTGAAGCTGTTTATCTTGGTAAACAGCTAAGTCTCGTAACTTAACTAATAACTTTACTGCTTCCTCATAGGTTTTTGCTTGAGGTTTTACCAATAATCTTTCTATATCTTGCCAAGCTTGGGTTTCTTGAGTAGCAAATTGTTTTAATTCTTCAATGCGTTTAGCTTTAGCTGCTTGTTTTTGTTTTCGTTTTGTTTCTTGTTCTTGCTGTTTAGCCGCTTGCAATAGTTGGGAGATCTTTCTGGGTGGTGAGCTCTGAGATTGGACTGATTCTATTTGGGAAGATAATTTACGCTGGAGCTGAATTGATAAATTTGGTTGCCCTTTTACTAGTTGCAGTAAAATGAGATCGCATTCTGCCCTGGATAATTTTGCGATCTCGCTTGCCCAACTGTCATCGGCTATTGATTGCTGATGACCACTAGATTTTGCAGCAGCTTGAACTAAATAGGGGTCAACTTCAAATAACTCGACAAAAGCATCTAGCGATCTCGACAACTCCTGTAGTCCAGAAGGCACAGGCGGTTCATGTTTATTGTCATCAATATATTGCAGGGTTATGGCTTTTAGCCAAGCTAGATAAAGCAAACGATAATCCTGTTTTAAAATATCGTTTCGCAAATCGATAACTTGAGTCAGCTCCCCGCCTTCTTCTTCTATCCAACCAAAACCATCTTCATCGTCCAAGCAAATATCTAAAATTACATGTTTACTAGTCGTGTTAAGAGAGATAAAGCCTTCAACACAGTATGGTTGAATTTGGTTGATATCAACCAAAGATTTGGGAAAACAGAACATAAGTTGCTTCGTTCCCCAATTGGCAATGTAATACATAGCATCGAAATACTTAGCTAAGAAATCTTGCGGATCTCCTCGAAAATCACCATAGCTATAGGTAAATATGGCGCTAGTGGCCGTAAGTTTAACTCTGCTCGACAACTTACCGATGCTTACTCGTTCTTGCTCAGTTAAAGAGCGATTAACTGTTTGAAATTCGTAATACTGATATTCACTCATTTCCGCAAATCAAAGACAATACCGATGCTGAATGTTTAATGTTTAATAGTCAAACTCGCGCGTTCCCTTGCGTCCTACGCCGACGCGGGGTCGCTCGTTCATGTTTAAGGTTTTTCAGCTGCGATCGCAAGTTGCACTTGAGGTATTTGGCGCAATTGGTCGATCACCTCAACTACATTGCCATGGGCCACATCTTTGTCGGCATTGACTACAACTATTATCGTTGATTCTGTCCCGATCAATTCTTCAATCTGGGACTTGAGCTGAGCGAGTTGAGCCGGCTCACTATCTAGAGTCAATTGACCATCGCGATCGATACTGACAGTAATTTGTTGTTGCTGTTGAACTTCAGCGGTTTTAGCTTGGGGAAGATTAACAGGCAAACCCTCGGAACGAGTTAAATATAAACTAGAAACCATGAAAAACACTAAGATAGCAAAGATGACATCAATCATCGGCACAATATTAATGCTAGGTGGTAAATCCGGTTCTTCAGGTAAGCGCATCGTAAACCCCTCCTTGCTGCTCGTATTTTTCTAGATGGACAAGTTCTAATTGTCCCCCAACTTCCTGCATTAAAGCTAGTTGTTGCAAATATAGTCCACGAAACATACTCGCAAAAAACAGCGTAAAAATAGCAATTACTAGTCCCGCAGCCGTCGAAGTCAAAGCCTCACCAATCCCTGAAGTTACTCCTGTAGCATCAGAAGAACCAATATCACCAATTTGCAGAGAAGCCAAAGAAGTTATTAAACCTAAAACCGTGCCGAGCAGACCCAATAGGGGAGAAATGCTAATTATAGTTTCAAAGGCATTACTAAATCTTTTAATAATGGGAATTTCGGCTTGGGCCGCACTTTCTAGGGCTAGTTTAAATTTCTGCGGTGTCGATCGCTCGACGGATAGAGCGACCAGAAAGATTCTCGCGATCGGCAATTGTCGATTGCGTCTGAGTAGTATTTCTGCGGATTCTGTATCCTCTCGATATAGAATTAAGCTTTTTTTGATAATTTTCTCTTGTTGACGAGAAACCTGAGCCCAAAAAAGCGATCGCTCTAAAATCATCGCCAGAGAAATAATTGATAATCCCAGTAAAGGGTACATTACCAATCCACCATTACTAAAAAATTGATTGATTATTGCCATGAAGTTAAGTAATAAGTAATGAGTAATAAGTAATAAGTAATTTAGAGTTTATTAATAGATATAGATATTAAAATTAAACTCGACATTTAACGTTTCCAAGGGGAAATTGGCAGGCAAAGGATCAAATGGGCCAGCATTTTGGACTGCTGCGAGAGCTTCGCTGTCTACTGACTGAGAACCTGAGGTTCGCCTAACTTTCAATAAGGCAATTTGACCATTCCTTTGAATCGAGAAACTCAGAACAGTATTATGTTCTCTTGTAGAATATCTGGGATTCCAATTGCGTCGAACTCTTCTTTTGATTTCCGAAAAGTAGTTTCGCATATCCAGTCTTTGCTGGGCATCCAAATCTGGATTATAGGCTTGTTGGCTGGCATTATTATCGAGATTGAAAAATGAATTGCCCCCATCATCATCAAAAGAGCGTTTTAAATTTCCTCCTAATAAACTAGCCGCGCCTGTACTACTAGGAGTTTTGCTTTCCGAGCTGGGAGGATTGGCAGGTAAGTTTTGGTTAGGAACAGCAGGCTGCTCAGTTCCCGCAGATTCATTGGGAATTATCTTGGGTGTTGAACGAATTGCCACAGAATCAGTTTCTGTCTCTGGAGTCTCGGGAAGAGCTTGCTCGGTTTTTAAGGGTTGCTCCGGTAGGCTCTCGGGTAACACACGAGTTGCCAAAGGTTCAGTTTCCGGTTCTGGAGTCTCAGGGATCGGCTGCTCTGGTTCTAGAGGCTTGCCCGGTATTGCCCTAGGTGGTAACCGAGTTGTTAAAAAATCATCTTCGGGTTCAATAACCTCTGGGGGTGGTTTGACTAGTTTAGTGATTTCCGGTGTTTTTGGTTCTGTTGTTTCGATAGCTGGCTCTGAACCCGATAATATTTCAGCCGAATTTTGACTTTCCGCAAAAGGATTAGGGGGTAAAGGCTGTTCGGTAGGCTCAGGTTCGGTTAGAGTATCTGCGGCAATCTTCTTGGGTAGTTTAGTTTTTTTGGGTAAAGATTCGAGAATGGGCTCGGGAATAGCTGCGGTCTGAGATGGGGGTTCAGGTTGGGGTGCTGTAGTTTTTACAGGGGCAGGGGGCTCAGCAGGTAAGGGTTTTGGGATTGGTTCTGGGATTGGTTCTGGGACAGCTGCCGTTTGGGATGGCGGCTCCGGCTGAGGTGGAATTGCTGCGGGAATTTCTTCTGAGGGGATAACTTCAGTTGGTGCGGGTTCAACAACTGGTTCTGGCACGGCTACAGCTTGAGATGGTGCGATCGCCTCACTGGCTTTTGCTGTTGAAGATTCTGCTTCTGCTATTTGATCGGTGGGTGCTGTTTCTTGTGGAGGGGTTTCCGTTGGGGTTTGGGCGGCCGTTTCTTCTGGGGGCACCACAACAAAATCAATTGGTGCCGTTTCTGGAACCATTTGCACTGTAGGTTCAGAGCGCTCTACAAAGGCAAATAAAACGAGTCCCAGAAGGTGAACTAGCACAGAGGCCAATATAAATAAGGGTATGGGATTACGATGAAATTTTCTGTTGGAAACTTCATCTATCATATGATCCCCAATGCTGTTGCTCTGACCTGATTGAGTGCTAATTGTCATTGCTACAGTTATCTCCAGACATTCCCCATTACCCGAGTAATTATACTCGCCTATTAGACTAACAAATCACGACTCTCTTTTTCTGAGTTTTGGTTGAGACGTTTCGGGAATTTTTGGTCTGACTGGGTGAAATTGCGATCAATAATCACTTTCGGATGGAGTTCATCTAACGTGAGTTCGATGATTACAAAATTTACTAGTTCTGAATAGGGAGCTAGGGATTTGGGGATTTGGGGATCTAGGGAAAAGCCTGTTACTTCGTGGTTCAATTTGGGAAATTTAATCAAAAGGAAAATTCGTCGAACTGACGTTATCTAACTAAATTTTTGTCGAATAAAACTAATCAACTGATTAATTTGCTTTCTCATTTGCTCCATATTTTTCTCTATTTTCTCTACTTTCGACTTGAGCGACTCGATTTCTGCTGTCATCGCAGAAGTATCAACAGCATTTGCATCCGATGAATCTCCACCCAAAGGAGATAAATGGGGCTGTTTTTTCGACTTCACCATCGCCTCGCGGATCGCATCTACCAACTGCCCCCCATCAAAGGGTTTCTCGACAAAAGCAAAATATTCAAAAGGTTCTGGTAGTTTATCGGTAACTTCCTCTTTGCGTCCTGACATTAAAACTAGAGGAATATTTCTGAGTCTTTTTTCCTTTTGGATTGCTTGGTAAACTTCCCAGCCACTCATTTTAGGGAGTAAAAAGTCTAACATTATCAGATTAGGATTCTCGGTTCTAATCAAGTTAAACCCTTCCAAACCGTCTTTGGCTTCAATAATCTCAAAGTTACCTTCTGGTAACATATCTTTGACTCGCATCCT
Organism: Xenococcus sp. PCC 7305; assembly: GCF_000332055.1. Lineage (GTDB taxonomy): Bacteria > Cyanobacteriota > Cyanobacteriia > Cyanobacteriales > Xenococcaceae > Xenococcus. The sequence goes on from NZ_ALVZ01000084.1 coordinate 8,036, forward strand.
AATAACTTTGCTATCGTCAATAACCAAAATTTTCTGATTGGGCACAGTTAACTCCTTAGTGATTACTCTTGATAACTACAGAGATTTACCTAGTTTATTCATGGTGAATATCGTGGGTTCATTGTTTAGAATTCCCGTTAACATTGTCAAAATCTCTATAAATGCGATTAAAATTTTCAGTGTTGCCATCTCCTCTTATCAAAAATCATGAATCAGACTAAGTCCGTGAGATCTACCAGAACTGATTTGCGTCGGGACATAACTAAACTGCCATCATGGCTGAAAGCAACTATTGGCAACGCTAGTGACATCTCCACTGTACAAAAAATTATTAGGAAAAGAGAAATTCATACGATCTGTGAAGAGGGAAGATGTCCTAATCGAGGAGAATGCTATGCCAATAAAACAGCTACTTTTCTGTTAATGGGGCAAGTTTGTACTCGTGCCTGTGGGTTTTGCCAGGTAGATAAAGGCAAAGCTCCAATGCTTTTAGATCCTGAGGAACCAAGAAAAGTTGCTGAGGCCGTATCTCTGCTCGGTTTGCATTATGTTGTTTTAACGTCTGTGGCCCGTGATGATTTGGCTGATGGTGGCGCAGCTTGGTTTGTGAAGGTGATGAGCGCAATTCGTCAAGCTAATACTCAAACTGAGATTGAAGTTCTCACACCAGATTTTTGGAGTGGCAAAGCAGGAGCTGAGGCTCAAAAAGCTAGAGTTGCTACTGTGGTAGCGGCTAAACCTGCTTGTTATAATCATAATCTTGAAACCGTGGCTCGTCTCCAAGCGCCTGTAAGAAGAGGGGCAAAATATGAGCGCTCACTTGATGTTTTGCGTTGGGTTAAAAAACTCGACCCGACTATTCCTACTAAATCAGGCTTAATGTTGGGGCTGGGGGAGACGGAAGCTGAAATTAGACAAACAATGGAAGATTTACGGCAAATTGACTGCGATCGCCTGACTATTGGGCAGTATATGCGTCCTTCTCTAGAGCATTTACCAGTCCAGAAATATTGGACTCCCGAAGAATTTACTTATTTAGGAGAGATGGCCAGCTCTCTCGGGTTTTCCCATGTGCGCTCTGGCCCTTTGGTGAGAAGTTCTTATCATGCAGGTGAGGAAGAATAATTAATTAGGCAATATGTCAGAAGTAAACAGTTTTGTTTTCGATCTTACGCTGGTATTAAGTTCATCTGCGGTGAGTGGCTTTATTGCCAATCGTCTTCATCAACCAGTTCTCTTGGGTTATTTAGCCTGTGGGTTAGCTATTGGCCCTTTTGGGTTAGGGCTCATCAACAATCTTGAAGATATTCAATCTCTAGCGGCGATCGGAGTAGCATTTTTATTATTTGCCTTGGGGGTAGAATTTTCTTTAGCTGAATTGAAAAGAGTTAAAGACATTGCTCTTAAAGGGAGTTTATTGCAAATTGGTTTTACGATAATTTTCGTTGCGATATTTTCTGGTATTTTAGGCTGGACAAAAACTCCTATAGAGGGAATTTTCTTAGGTGCGATTCTTTCTCTTTCTTCGACTGCTGTAGTACTCAAAACTCTGACAGAAAAAGGAGAGGTGAACACAATCCATGGTCAGATAATGTTGGCAATTTTGATTGCTCAAGATTTGGCTTTGGGGTTGATGCTAGCTATCCTCCCGGCACTTAACCAGCCAGAAAATATCACGATCGCCTTGCTCGGGGCAGTCCTCAAAGCAGTGCTCTTTTTTACAGGCGCTTTTGTTGCCGGTTATTGGGTGATTCCACCTTTAATGAAAACTGTTGCCCAAACTGAAAATAGTGAATTATTTGTCTTAACCACGATCGCCCTATGTCTAGGAGTCGCCCTGATTACAGCTAGTCTGGGCTTATCTATTGAAATGGGGGCTTTTGTTGCGGGATTAATTATTGCTGAAATTGATTATTCTGCCCAAGCTTTGGCTAAGGTTATTCCGTTACGAGATACCTTTGCTAGTTTGTTTTTTGCTTCGATTGGTATGTTAATCGATCCTGATATTCTCTGGGATAATTCCGGGGTAATTTTGGGTTTAGTTGCCATCATTATGCTAGGAAAAGCCTGTATCGTTTTCCCGATTATTTGGCGATTTGGCTATTCTTTTAAAACTGCAATTGTGACAGCTTTGAGTCTAAATCAAATTGGAGAATTTTCCTTTGTCCTCGCAATTGTCGGTCGAGAATTGGGCTTTATTAGCCAAGAAAAATATTTACTATTAATTGGGACGACTGCCATTACCTTGGTTGTGACGCCCATCGGGATGAAATTTGCCCCCGAAATTGCCGATAAAATTGCGACTCTACCAGGCATTGCTCATTATTTGAGGACTAGGCAGCAAGATAAAGATATTTATGTTCCCGAAACTATTTGTGATCATGTCGTAGTTGCCGGTTACGGAAGAGTTGGACAGGTGATTGTTAATGTTTTACGCGATCGCAATTATGAGGTGTTAGTGATCGAAAATAGTGAAGCTGCCACCAAACATCTCAGACAAGCTCAGATCCCCTATATTTTTGGTGATGCCGATGCCGAGTTGGTTCTGGAAAAAGCTTATTTAGATAGAGCTAAGGCTTTAGCGATCGCACTTCCGGATCCGGCCAGCACAAGAATTCTTCTACAACATGCGTTAAACGTATCTCCGAATATTGATATCGTGGCTCGTTCCCATACTGATTCTGAAATCGATTTACTGACTCAAATGGGAGCCAAAGAAGTTGTCCAACCAGAATTTGAAGCAGCCCTTGAGATGGGCAGGCAAATCCTGACTACTCTGGGAGAGGCAGAACCAATGGTTAATTTTGTCTTGCAAGCAATCCGTCGCGATCGCTATCTGAGTGTCCGTTCTGAGCAAAGTAAGGGCACAAAAAATAAGTAATTAAAACGAAGGCAGA
>NZ_ALVZ01000085.1 GCF_000332055.1 Xenococcus sp. PCC 7305
TTTCGTCGTAGCCTAAAGTTAGTAATTCAAGGAGCCCCAACTGAATTACGTTATCTAGTTTTTCTTACCTTAATCAGTGGTGCTGGTTCGCCGATCGCCTTGTTTCTCAACAAAATAATTATCGATGAAGCATCGCGTTTATTAGGACAAGAGTCTACAAATAATGCGATCGCGCTAATGCTACAGGAGCCATTATTACTTTGGACAATCGGCGGTTTAATTACAATTAATTTGCTCAGTGATTCGATGAACGCCATCACAAACCTAGTTTTTGCGGGTATGCGCGATCGCATTCAAGGGTTTGTGCAAGGAAAAGTTCTCAAGAAAGTTGCCAATTTCGAAGATATTGGGTTATTTGAAACCCCTGAGCTCTTAAATCTAGTTCAACTATCCGAGCAAGGGATAGAAAGACTTAAGCATTTATCTTTTATTATTATCACCACTCTTAATGGATTTTTTATCTTGATCCCGGCGATTCTACTTTCTGGCGCGATCGCTTGGTGGATACCCTTGATATTATTTATCTCTACAGCACCTTCGGTTTACGTAGAACTTAAATATCGCAAACAAAGCTGGAGAGTCGAAGAAACTCAGGCTAGCTCGGTACGCCAAATGAACTTGTACAAAAACGTCTTAATGGGCGAGATCTATGCCAAGGAATTACGTTTATTTGGACTACAAACTTTATTTTTTGATCGTTGGCAAAATATTTTTCGGCACACCTTCCGTTCTATGCAACAAGTTCGTCGTCAAGGGACCGTAATGGTGATTTTTTGGTCGATGCTTGGCGGGTTAGGAATTGCTCTGCCCTATGTTTATGTTGTCATGGGAGCTTTAAAAGGCATTTATACTTTGGGCGATTTGGCTCTCTATTCGGGTTTGATTTTGCAAATGCGCCAGAGTTTATTTATTTTGATCAACAATGGTTCTGATCTTTACGATGTAGTCTTAGGAACTAGCCCGATTTTCCAACTATTAGAGCTGAGGCCAAGATTGCAGTTGGCTATGTCTCCAGGAAACCATGAGCAGCAGGTTGATACTGAGAGAGCTTCCTTAAAATCTAGAGTAAGTGAGCATCTCAGGGGAATCGAACTTGAGAATGTATCCTTTTCTTATCCTGGTAGCAACAGAAAAGTTTTAGACAATATCAACCTGAAAATTCACCCTCAAGAAATGATTGCCTTGGTGGGAGAAAATGGAGCAGGAAAAACCACATTGGCTAAGTTGATCTCTCGTTTATATGATCCTCAAAAGGGTAATATTCTCTGGAATGGGCAAAATTTACGAGAATTTGATTTACAGAAATTTTATGGGCTTATAGCAGTTATTATGCAGGATTATGCCCGATTTCCCACTACAGTTAGAGAAAATATTGGTTTTGGTTATTTACCATTGCTAGAAGAAGATAGCGCTATTAATCAGGCAATGGGGGAAGCGGAAATTGCCAAGGCGATCGCGAAATTACCCCAAGGCATAGATACCATTTTGGGTAAGCAACTAGAAGGGGGAGTCGATTTATCAGAAGGACAATGGCAGAGAATTGCGATCTCTCGATCTTTAATGCGTTTATCCTCTGTCGAGCTATTAATTTTTGATGAACCCACCGCAGCTCTAGATCCCAAAACCGAATATGAAATCTACCAGCTTTTTCGCCGCATTGCTGCTAATAAAATTGCTATTGTCATCAGTCATCGTTTAGCTTTGGCCAAACTAGCTGATCGAATTATTGTTTTAGAGAACGGCAAAATTATTGAAACTGGAACCCATGAACAACTCATGGCCCTAGAAGGCCAATATAATTTCATGTTTACGCGGCAAGCAAGCAATTATCAAGATTGACCAACGAATCAATCGGCTTTTCCCTAAATCCCCAAGTCCTTAATTCAGAACTAGTAAATTTTGTACTCATCGAACTTAGGTTAACAATAAATCATGGCGAAAATTTATATCTCCTCAACCTACAGCGACCTCAAGGAGTATCGCGAGAAAGTCTACAAAGCTCTACGAAAAATAAACCATGATCCTCGCGCGATGGAGGATTATGTAGCTACAGGAAAGTATCCTCCCCTCGATAAATGCCTATCTGATGTAGCTGGATCTGATATGTATGTAGGCATTTTTGCTTGGCGCTATGGTTATATTCCCACTGATGGAAATCCCCAGCGAAAATCTATTACCGAACTAGAGTACCGCCAAGCCTTGAAAACAGATAAACCCTGTTTTATTTTCTTACTAGATAAAAAAGCTGCTTGGTTGCCAGATCAGATGGATAAAATTACAGGTGATGGAAATACTGGAAAATGTATTGAAGAACTTCGTCAGGAACTGGGAACAGATAAACTCGTTAGCTTTTTCAAAAATCCTGATGAATTAGCACAACTTGTCACAGCAGCTATCCAAAATTGGGAAAAGGAAAATCCAGATTTTACACCGGAAAATCACAAGAATTCAAAACCAGCAACAACTCAAGTCATTGATAATAGCCGCCATGTATCCAAGGGAAACCGTACCATTAATATGGGGAGTGGTAATTACATCAAAGAAATTAAAGGTGATTATGTTCAGGGGAACAAAACAGATAGCAGCCGCAATATAAACATTACTGGCGGAACCATCAATGCCTCTGGAGCTGGAGCATTTAGCTTGGGAGATATCAGTGGCACAGTTGCCAACACGATTAACAAAGAAGTCAAAAATATTAAGGGTAATAATATTGAGGGAGATCAATATAACCAAAGTGGGAACTTCGGTATTGGTCACATGAGCGGCGGTACCATCGAAAAAGGAGCAAAAGTTGCTGGCGTTATTAACGAATCGTCTAATTCTCTTAATCTTGAGGAACTAGGAATTAATGAATTGTTAACTCAACTCAAAAGCGCGATCTTATCTTCTCCAAATTTAAATGAGAAATCTAGAGTTAAAGCGTTAAAGCAAGTCACAGAATTAACCACAGCAGCCACAAATCCTGATGATGAAGATCTCAAAGAATCAGCGGATAATGCAATAACAATGTTAGAAGGCATCTTTTCTAAATTGCCAAGCAGTATAGAACTGAAGAAAATGGTGTCTGCGATCGCGAAATTCTTCGAATTATAGCGCTACGCGCAAGTCAAGAGTCAAGAGTCAAGAGTCAAGAGTCAAGAGTCAAAAGTTCACCAGCCATGGGCTTGAGGGTTTACTAATGTCCTAACCAAATTACGTAGTGCTATATAAGCCAATAAATATTCAAAATCTTAAATCGCGATCGCTCTAGTATCCAGAAGGATGCTTAAAGCAACCAACTACTTGATTAATCTCCTGTGCGATCGCCAGTAGCCTCATATCCTGCCATCTCTTGCCGACAATCTGCATCCCAATAGGTAAGCCATCGTCTGTTTTTCCAATGGGAATTACAACTACAGGATGTCCTGTTAGGTTAAATAGCATTGTATAAGCAGCATTTGCGAGAAAATAAGGAACTTTGCGCCCTTCAATCTCAATGGCTGTACCTTTAGGCCGATGGGTAAATGTCGTGGTCATGGCAACTGGACAGAGCCAAACATCCCAAGGTTTTAATGCTTGATCCATTTGAGATATTAGATGATCGCGATAGGTTAATATTTCAAAATAGCTTTTGAGAGTTGGATTGAGTAAGGTCGGGAGGAAGTGACTTAAATTACTGAGATCTCTGAGTTCTTTTTCTCCTTGAGTGGCTTCGCGAAACATGACAGGAACAACTTTTTTGGCAGTATCGAAATCAGATGGTTGAGAATAGATAAAGTTAAGTGCTGTTAGTTGATTGCAAGCTTGAAATGCTTTTTTGAGGTCAAACTGTAAGGGTTTCCAGAATTCAACATCAGCACCTGTTTGAGTAAGTTTATCAGCAGCGATCGCGATCGCCTCTTTAATTGCCGAAGCGACAGGAATTTCATCCCAACCATCCATCCAAGCGATTCGTAAGTTCTGTATCGGTTTCGATAAGGGTTGATCCAAAGGGACAGGAGGAATATCTGGTTGTCGGATATCTGCACCTACTGTCAACGATAAGCATAATTTTAGGTCTTCAATAGAACGAGCAAAGGAACCAACTGTCATCAATTGACGAATACATTTTGGCATGCCTGGCGCTTCAGGAATATGTCCTGTGGTGGGCAAACGGCGCTCGGTGGGTTTGAGGGCAAATACACCACAAAAATGGGCTGGTTGACGAGTTGAACCGGAGCAATCATTCCCTAGATCTAAGGCGGAAAATCCAGCAGCGATCGCTGCGGCACTGCCTCCAGAACTTCCTCCAGATGTGCGATCGAGATTCCAAGGATTGTTAACACGTCCGAAAATATCGTTAGTGCTTTGAAAGTCGCTGGCCATTTCAGCAGGGTTAGTTTTGCCGAGAATGATTGCTCCAGCTTGACGAAGACGGGCGACAACTGTGGCATCTTGAGAGGGAATATAGTTTTTGAGGGGTTTATAACCTGCGGTGGTGCGTAATCCTGCGGTTTCAAAGGTATCTTTGATGGTGATTGGTACACCATGGAGTTTCCCCCAGGTTTCTCCTTTGGCGATCGCGTTATCAGCTGCGATCGCTCTGGCTCTAGCTACTGCTTCATCTAATGTCGCAATGGCATTAATGCTCGGATTATGCTTTTTGATTTGCGTTAAATAGGCTTCAAGAACTTCTGTTGACGAGACAGTCTTATCACGAATCATTTGAGCAAGTTGATGGGCAGGAGTAAAAACTAAATTGCTCATATTGTTTTTGTAGAGAACAGTGCCTAAATCATTTTATTGATCATATTGTGACAATTTTGCAATCATTGCTGCGCGA
>NZ_ALVZ01000086.1 GCF_000332055.1 Xenococcus sp. PCC 7305
CCTTCAAGATAGTCATGACCATTTTGACCAACCAGAATGTCAACTCCTGCTCCGCCATAGATACTGTCATTGCCATCATTGCCAACTAATCGATCATCATCAGCGTTACCAAAGAGTTGATCATTCCCGGCTCCACCATAGAGAGTATCGTTGCCATCGCCCCCTTCCAGATAATCGTTATCGACTCCGCCAAACAGCTCATCATCACCAGCACCACCACTAAGGGTATTCTCTCCGCCATCACCGAAGAGTCTGTCATGACCCGCTTCGCCCAGCAGAACATCAATGCCATCTCGACCACGGAGAGTGTCATTGCCATTGCCTCCTGCGATACGGTCTATGCCTGCAGTGCCTTCTAGGTAGTCATCTCCTGAGGTTCCTTCGATTATTTGAGATAAGCTAAGAGGATTGGCACTCGTGCCAAATAAATCTCCTGGTTCTGTAAAGGGATTAATACCAGTAATACCTGTGATGTCGCCAATAAAATTGTAACCATCGCTAATTATTACAGAACCAGATATATCGGGTTGACGCTCACTATATGGCGAACTATCGTCAAAATTATCAACAACAATGCTATTACTAATACCCCAACGATTTTCAGAACTCACAGCACCACCACCTTTATTGTTTGTAATCTGACTATTGCTAATGGTGCTATTAGATCGGAAGGCGTCAATACCTGCTCCTGTATTGCCTGAAATAAGACTATTATTTACCTCAAAACTGGATCTGAAAGCAGAAATTCCACTGTCTATATTGTCGGAAATTATGCTGTCGGACAATTTGAGTCCGTCGCTGTCTGCAAAGTAAAGACTAATGCCTCTGCCTATATTTCCAGAAATTGTGCTTTGTATTACTTCAATTGTTCCTCCAGTAGCGCTTATTCCACCACTATCATTCTCAGAAATAAGGCTATTAACTATTTCCAGATTACCCCCTAGAGAAGTTATTCCAGAGCTTGCATTATCTGAAATATTGCTATTGAGTACAGTCAAGTTTTCGAAATTGACAATTCCACCTCCACCAACAGAACCAGGGGAATTAATTGGCACCCCCTCAGTAATTGTCAACCCATCAAGGGTCACATCAATTTGATCAACACTACTTTCCCCATCATCGATCAAGAAGACACGTGAAGCATTGTTGCCACTGACAGTCAGCAGATTGGCGCCCAGACCATTAATAGTCAGGCCATCGGTAATCTGTAATTCCCCACTGGTTAAAGTGATTTGCTGTCCGCTTAAACTATTATCGAATTCAATTGTATCCAGACCAATTGCCGCATTAGCATCAGCGATCGCTTGTCTTAAAGATCCAACACCGTTGTCATTGTTATTATTGACAGTAAAACTAGCCATGAATTCCCCCTTCCTAAAGAATTCCTGAGAAGTAATTTTGCCATACCAAAGAATTGATTTACACTTCAGATAATAGTTTGCCAAAATCTCTAACTTTTTGAAAATAAATGATTCTCAAACTATTATCCAGGCTCTGCCAGAAATCCCCTTGGATTAATACAATATTATTTATATGATTCTTACCTACATTATAGATAACAATCATACTCTTTACCTTTAACAATTATTACGTCTTTAATAATAAAAAATGCACGGCATTCTGATTACTAATGTAGTTAGATATAAGATGTCTACTTTTAATATCTATAGCGCTACGCGCAAGTCAAGAGTCAAAAGTCAAAAGTCAAAAATTTACTAATCATAAGTTTCAACATTTACTAATGTCCCAACCAAATTATGTAGTGCTATAAGTTAAAAATACATTCAGGAGTAAAAATATTTATCTTTTGATCAATTGCTTTTAATAATTAATAATAATTGAATTAAATAATTACTATTGTATTTTTAAATGTTTATTAGACATTACAAAAAAACAGCGACCACAAAAAAACGTGATCTCGAAACAAAAATTAAGCCAAAAAATTTCAATTAGCCACAACCCAAGGTTAACTTGATTTCCTCTTTGGGGAAACACCAGAAGGCAATGATACCCAATTCTTCGTGCCACCTTAATTTGATTATGAAGAGTCAAAATTCAGGATTAAGTCGAACCAAAGACTTTTAAATCCCAACCATATTATAAATAAAAAATATACCAATTAACGAAATTACTTATGTAATTTTAACGGTATTACCCAACTGATAACTGTTAACTGATCACTGTTAACTGATCACTGATAACTGTAATTGAGTGTTTGATGTTGCAATTCTGAAGGATGCCAAACCTTACCATCAAGAGCCATCTCTTCGATTAGAGTAGCTAAGCGCAAAGCTTGAATACCTTGTTTCCCTCCGACATAGGGACATTCCCCACCACGAATACAACTGACAAAATGCTCTAACTCGGCATAAAGAGGTTCAATATTACTTGTATAAACCTTCTCAATTATGCCATCTTGACGATAAAGTTGATGATGATTGTTGCTGGTTAAATTTCCTGTGGGATAGCGATGAACCGCAATATCATTATTCAGAAAATCTGTTTCGATAAAAGAATTTTTACAGTGAGCTGTCAAAGTACGAATTTTATTATGGGTTATCTTAGAAGCTGCTAAAGTAGCCACTACGCCATTAGCAAAACCCAAAGTTGCTGTCACATAGTCAAGATAACCAGCATCAGAAGCACTACTACCACTAGCCGTCAATTTAACCACTGGCGATGCCGTTAGTTCCAGCAAAAGATCAATATCATGAATCATGAGATCTAAGACCACAGAAACATCATTAGCCCTTTGAGAATAAGGACTCATCCGACGAGCTTCAATGGCGAGAATTTCTTCAGTTTGACAAACCTTGCTAAGTTCGACAAATGCGGGATTAAATCTTTCGATATGACCAATTTGGAGGATACAGTTGGATTCAGCTGCGGCATTAACCAAAGATTCTGCCTCAGAAATTGAGGCGGCGATCGGTTTTTCTAATAAAATATGAACTCCTGCTTGGAGACAATCTATTCCCACCTGATGATGTAACTTAGTGGGCACCGCAATACAAACGGCATCCACATGGGGCAGTAAGTCTAAATAATTTTCATAAAAACGGGTTCGGTAGCGGGCGGCAATTTCCAAACCTCTTTCTACGTTGGGATCAGCAACTCCAGCTAACTCAGTATCCTTAAGCAAACTAAGTATCCGTGCATGATGTCTTCCCATATTACCCACGCCAATAACCCCAATACGGAGTGGCTGAGAGGGTGTTTTAGACTCTGAAAATTGAGAAAAATTGGATTTCACTGAAATAACTCCTACACCACAAAGGGGTTAATTAACAAAATAGTAGACGAGCAAGTTAAAGTCTAATACCCTCGTTATGATTCAGATAGTACCATAAGAATCAATAAGCTATGAGTGTTAAGTAGTGCCAGTTCAATTAAAACGGAAGTAGAGAATCAAAAATATCTCAGAAACCAGAGGTAACAATGGCAAAGATAACCCGATGCGAAGATGCTCGAAAATATGATTTTATCGTGGTAGGTTCTGGGAATGGAGCTTGTGCTTTTCTCCGTCAATATTTGGCTTGTTCCTCAGGGGGTAAGATTTTGGTTTTGGAAGAGGGAGATAATTTCTTTGAAACCAGTGAAATTACCCATCAAAGAAACTGGACACAGTCCTATGCAGAAGGCAATATCTTTAAGCTTCATACTGCTCAAACCTCTGATGAAATTCCGATTCTTTCCGGTCGAGCCTGTACTATGGGTGGCGGTGGCTCGATAAATTACACCATGATTTTTGAATCATCGGACTGGTTAACCAAAAATCTAGGTCATGACCAGGCTTATTGGGATGCTAGGAAAGAAGAGTTGGCCCGCTCTTTTGAGCGTAAAGATCCCACGACAAATCTAACTGCTGTAGCTAGACATGTGAAGAAAAAGTTGGAAGAATTGGATTTTTCGGTTAACAAAGAAAATAATATGGAGATTGGTAAACATGTTAACGATCATATTCTTTTGCCCTTTGGGATTTATTTGCTTCCCCAAACTCTCCAGGTGACATTGAAAGATCAATATGTTTCTTTATTTGCCACGACGGAGGAATTTGCTGATGATAATAGTCAAGGAGAGCCCACAATTTGCAATTTTGATTTCTTCTCTGGGGAATTGGGTGTTCTTCTTTATTTGATATCTCATTTGTTTTTAGCTTTTTGGGTTCCTAATTGGTTAAAGTTTTGGATGATTAGAAAACCGGGAGTCTTTAACTGTCTGAAACGGGTGAGCAGAACTCTTGTGAGAATTTTGAATGCTTTGGATGATATTTTATGGTCGATTGTAAATCCTTTCAAGATGGGGAAACACCAATGGAATCTGATTTCTGCGATCGTGAAATTTAATATTGCGCGCGAAGGTTATTATGAGCCACAACCAGTTTGTCTAGTTAACGAAAACAAAAAAACCAAACTTTATCAAATTGTCCTCCGCTGTTTTGAAGATAAATCTCGAAAAAATGATCCTGACTTTCGGGTAGCAGAAACTGCGATCGCAAAGCAAATCCCCCTAATGGAATCTTTGGGAGAAAAACCTCATCCGATCTTTCAATTTTTGATTCGTCTCTTAACCAGAATGCCTTACAAGGTAGAGCAAATTCCCAACTATATTAATCACTACAGTCGCTATGACCTACTGACGGAACAACATTTATCAGGAGGTTGTGTGTTTGGCAAGGCTTTAGATTTAGGTCTGCGCTCGCCTAAGGATACCGGCAAAGTATTAGGTAGCCAGAATATCTATGTGGCAGATCTTTCTGCATCACCTCTGCCTCGGGTAAGTCCGCAGATGACAGCTTATTTGATTGGTCATCATGTGGCAACTCAAATTACCAAATAAGAGAGTATTAAAGTCGGGGAAATTAACTATCATGACTGAAGAAATAGAACCTCAAGAATATGGGGTAACTCCTGCATTATTTCTGGAGTGGAGAACACCTCGTTTTGGAGACCAAAATCCGACAAAAATTCAATCTCAAGTTTGGGAATGGTTAGTGCATTCTAAGCTAAGTGGTTATCAGTCAACTCAAAAATTAAATGGCCCATCAGCATTTGATGCTGGAGCAACCTGGAGTTTTGATCGTTTTGGGCAATCCGTTACAGAATTACCTGATGGACGAATAATTTACATTGCGGGAGAACATGAAGACTACTACGATCCAGATTTCTATATTTACAATGATGTGGTCGTTGTCAATCCTGATGATTCTGTGGAGTTTTATTGTTATTCAAAAGATGAATTTCCCCCGACAGATTTTCATTCAGCTACTTTATTGGGGAACAAAATAATTATCATTGGCAATCTGGGATATTATGAAGAGCGAAATCAAAGTAACACTCAAATATATTTACTAAATCTCGACAACTTCAAAATCGAGAAAGTGAATTCGTCCGGTAATTCTCCAGGATGGATTCATGGGCACAGAGCAGTACTGAGTGCTGATCGAAAATTCATTACAGTAACCAAGGGAAAAATTGATTTAGGGCAAGAATTTTCCTTGAGAGAAAATATCGATGATTGGCAGTTAGATCTCCAAGACTGGCATTGGCAGCGCCTTACCGAGAGAAACTGGGCAAGATGGGAAATTAAACGTCGCGATCGCAAGCATAATCATCTTTGGGATCTCAGACAAGCTTTATGGTCTCTGGAAGTCAAATGGGAAGAGCATTACCAACAGGATTTAAAAAATCTAGAAAAAGAACTTGGCTATCGACCCGATGTTAATTTGATCAAAGATATCTATTCTTTTGGCTTCCCCTGCGAACAATTACCCCAAGATGAGGATGAATATAATGTCTTCCGCATCAAAATAGATGGAGTGACCGTCAGATTTGTTGAAGAAAGATATTCTGTTCAAGCTACTGTCGAAGGAGAACTTCCCGATGAAAAAATTGTCGAGCTTCAAAATAGGACATTAAGCAAAATTTCGCTTTTAGAAAACACTATTTGCGATCTAGAAGTTTATTAAGATTGACTTTACTTATTACTCATTACTCATTACTTATTACTCATTACTTCCGCGCAGCGACACTAGCTCAAAAATTCAAAGGTAGGGCCTGCATTCACATTTTTACAAGGGATAGGGTTTCTCATAAGTTCTACAGCTTTATACTGGAGCTGATACATCTGACTAACGGCTTTGAGCAATTCATTTTGCTGGCCGGTAAAAGCACTTTGTAAACCATCTAAAAGATTTTTATAAATTTGATTAAACTCATTAGATAGGTTTTTGAGATCTTCTGACCCAAAATCTTCCGTTTGAGGATTGATGCCCATATTGTATACCTGGTCATATTTAATAGACATTCTGGTTCCCTGGGGTGGCTCTTTGGGGTCTATTTGAGAAGTCGCATAACGCTGTTCTTCATAAATTTCATTAAATTTGAAATAATGCGCGAGTTCTCGAATCTGATCAAATTCTGTATCGTCAGAATCATAGATTGTCATTTCCGAGCCTTCCCCTTGACTTAAAATTACCTCGATCGCATCTTTTGCCTCTTGAAGATTATGTACGGCAATCACTTTGCCGCCGCCACCGTAATAGTAATTAGAATCTATCTGCAAATTACTATTGCCCGTGAAAATAGTACTACCTTCTGCTTGCGCTGTTTCTTCTAGTCTCTCCATCAAATCAACGATCGCATGATAAAACTGTCCAATAGTTGCATAACCATCTAATCTTGGGGGCGTATCTTCTGGGGTCGGTTGTTCAATTCTGAGAAAAGTGCGGAGCGCTGATTTGTCAAATTTACTAAGATCTACTGAGAATAACCCCGCACTATCTGGCAAAACAGTGGGATATTCTGGTACATATTGTTGGGTATTGATCTTCACTTCTCCTCCAGTCGCATTGAGGACATTGCCTACCAATGTGAAATGGAGCATTTCTTCCATCATCACAGTGCGAATGGTAGAAGCGACTTCAGCATTATCACCATATTTTTCCTTGTAGTCTGCTTTGGTAGCGTCTCCAACTTTAATAGAATATAAGGCGCATAAATAGGGAGGAATTGTCGATAATTCCAGCATCATGGCAATCCGCAAATGTTCATGTAAATTGTCAATATTGACTTCCTTGTTTGCAGCACAACTGCACAGGCACTGCATCATTTTAGTCTGTAACAGAGCTGGCTCTTGTTTGATTTCTTTGACTGTAGGTTCTAAGAGCTGGAGATGATAGGGAATAGTTTTTTGATTAGTCATAATATGGAGCTTTGAAATTTTTTGACTTTGTTCACTGAAACTCTGTGATGATTGCATCTGCGGTCTTAAATGCTAGTGCCGCCATTGTTAAGGTCGGATTAGAAGTTGCCAAGGTCGGAAAACTGCCACAACCAGCAACAAATAGATTGGGATGTTCATGTGATCGCTGATTCTCATCAACCACTGAATTATATTGATCGGTTCCCATGCGATGACAACCCACTACATGACCAGCACCATTAAAGGTTCCTCTGAAGATTGTTTCTTTGTTGCATTCATCTGTATATTGATATTCAAAATAACCAGGATCGGATTCTTTATAACTCGTTTTTGAGGTAATCCCCAAGTGGTTAAATACCAGATCGGAGAATTTTGCAGCTGCTACTGCTCCTTTTTTCTCATAATCATTGAGTTCGTAATGAATAATCGGACGGTAATTTCCTAGATCATCTTTGTAATTTTCATTGATCGTGATGTAATTTTTATCCGAAGGCAGTTGCTCCATTTCCCAACCTATTCTGAATTGTCGGCTGGTTTGGTCTTTAATATATTCGATTAATTCGTCGCCAAACAAACCCTCAGTTAACTCCTCTGCATTACCATCAACAGCATTTTTTAATGTACTTTCTGGCGTATTTTGCGGCCAATTCCATCCCCAATTGCCAATTTCAACTCTGAAGGCAGAACGATTTTTGCGGAAATTGCCATCTCGGGTTAATGGCATCCCAGAGGTAGAACCAGGCCCGCGATAGGCTCCAATGTCTTGAGGGAAAAGTCCCCAGGTGAGCATCACCAAATGATCCATCAAGTTTTTGCCCACCTGACCACTAGTAGTACAGGCTTTTGAAGCTAAGAGGATCTTGGCATTTTCTATGGCATTGGCCGCCAAGATGACAATCTTCCCTTGCACTACATGGGATTGAATATTTGCACGCTGCTTATCAGCAGTATATTCATAGGTTTTGTAATGAACCTTGGTTACTTTATGTGTCGAAGGATCAATTTCAATAGTAGAGACAGGAGATTGATTTAGGACTATTACTTTAGAATTAGTATTCTTTAAAGCCGCATCCAAAGTTTTAATAGCATTATATTTCGCTTGAACTGGGCAGATAGGAACACAATTAGAATTACCTTCACAGCGTTGACCTAGCTCTGGCGCTCCGACAGCCCCTATCGGTGTAAATCCAGTAATTTTCCTTGTTTCCTCATTACGGTATTGAGGATTGGGCATACCATTCCTGCCTTGTGGAGTACTGATTACTTTTACTGGATATTCCTGACCCTCAAAATCGATCTTTAATCCTTTTAGACCCTCAGACATTTGTTGATCGAGATAACTTTGAGGAATCTTGTGCATCGGAAATACATAATCATCCTGAAAATGAATACCGAGAATAGCCTGTTCCTCTACTTCCGCTGAAACTCCAATTTCAAATTCGGCACGACGATAATAAGGTTGCAAGTCTTCATAACTTATGGGCCAATCCACTCCCTGCCCATAGACTGTTTTTAACTTAAAATCATTGGGACACATTCGGAGGGTCGTCCCCAGCCAATGCAGGGTTGTGCCGCCGATATTCCGATTATAGTTACTTAGAAATGGATAGGGGCCTTCTTGTACAAAATATCCCTTAGTGATGGGTCCATGTTCCTGAATATTACTGACATCAAGTACGCTGGGTGATGGTGCAAACCGAGAATCGGAATAGGGAGAGTTCGGGGTTTTGGCGATCGCATTGTAATACTGATCGTTATAGAGCTCATAATCACTAAAATCAGAGCTGTTACCCATCCCCGCTTCTAGAATCAGAATCTCCAGCCCGTGACATTTTTTGCTGAGTTCTTTAGCTATGATTGATCCAGTAATTCCGGCTCCGACAATTACTACATCAAACTCTTTTTCGTTTTGCATAGAATTAGTTGGTTACTGTTGATTGAGGAGGAAAAGCCCAGGTACCATATCCTGGTTGTTTGGCTGATTTGGGATGTCTTTCCATGGCTGCCCAAACCAAACCTTCTATATAAGAATTAGCAGAGAGAACTTTAGTTATATCCGCGGTGCTATTGACATAATTTTCTCGCCAATAGTCTGGCATCTGATACCAGTTACCCATGTACCACATTTTGATAATGTTTTTACATATCGGCCCCCATTTACCATCGTCAAACATCTTTTGTCTGATTAGTGATTTGAGGTGCTCATAAGGTGGCTTGTTTGATTGTTCGACTAGAGACTCAAACTCGACTAGTAATTCAGTGATCAGATCAGTTCCTAAAATTTCATTTAAGGTGGCAAAGTAGAAATCACCTTGACCTGTGGCATAAAGTCTAATCCGTTTATAACCTGTCAGAACTTCAGAAAGATCATAAAAGAAGTCAATTCTATCAGAATCATTCATTTTAGATTAGGTATGTATTGATGATAATTAAACTAGATCATCTATGTTTCTTCCCTGATCACTATACTATCGAAGCATTCTACTATTCCTTTTGCGATCGCGTTACTTAATCTTTTTTATTCCTAGCTAATTGTCCAAAGAATTATGAAATAGCAGAAGTCTTGATTTTTTTGTGATCCCATTTTTAATAAAGAATGAATTAAGCAAAACTATCTTTAAGAAATTGAGTGAATAATTGAACCTTTGTGGCGAGATGCCGATTCAGAGGATACAAAATAGATAAATTTAAGCCCAAAGTCTGATACTCAGGTAAAACTGATTGCAATTCTCCCTTGGCTAATGCTGAATCGACAATAAAATTGGGCAATATGATAATTCCCAAGCCATTAATCGCGGCATCTCTTAACACTTCCCCATTATTGGCACAAAATACTGGCGTGATCGCAATATTTTCTCTTACTCCATTTTTAATTACTATCCACTGGCAACCCGACGCTGAATAACCATAGTGAAGACAATTATGATGTTTTAAATCTTGAGGAGATTGGGGAATTCCTCTCGCGTCAAGATAGCGAGGCGCTGCACACAAGAAACGAGAAAAGGTTTTAATTGGATTAACCACTAAGTTAGGTGATTGCGGCGGTTCCCCAATTCTGATGTTGAGATCATAACCTTCAGATATTGGATCAACAAAGCGATCTTCTAAGGTTAGTTGAATTTTTATCTCAGGATAAAGACCCATAAATTCGGCAATTTTTGAACCGAAAACAGAAATACCAAAAGACATCGGAGCGTTAATTTTAAGAATTCCTCTTGGTTGCTGGCTTTGTTGTGCGATCGCCAATTCTGCTTCTTCCAAGCTACTTAAAATATCAATGCATCGTTCATAAAAAGCTCGACCATTATCTGTTGGGGTGACTTTGCGAGTAGTGCGATAAAACAACTGCACTCCTAAATGATTTTCTAGGTTGATCACAAACTTATTTACCTGCGATCGCGATAGTTGCAGTTTTCGGGCAGCCGCTGCAAAACCCCCTGATTCAACTACAGCAGTGAAGGCTTTCAGACTAGCAAATTTATCCATGGATTTGTCATCAAAATAGAAACAATTTGTCCACAAAATATCATATTGTCTTTTCTATAGAATTAATCGATAATGTAATCAAGAATAAACGAAGGCAGAAGAATGAAGGCAGAGGGCAGAAGTTCTCTTGTTCAGAAGGTGTTTTGACCCCTCCCGAACCCCGTTTCTTCCTAAAAGAAGAGGTCTTAAACCAAAGTGGGAAGGAAGAAGTAGATTTAAACCTTCTGCCATCTGCCCTCTGCCGTCTGCCTTCAAGGGCAAAGCCCGATAAAATAATTCTGAATTGGGATAGGAGGCGCAAATTATGATTACCATCCGTCCAGCGCAAGAAAGAGGTCGTGCTAACTTTGGTTGGCTCGATAGTAAACATACCTTTTCTTTTGGTAGTTATTACGATCCGAATCACATGGGATTTAGTAATTTAAGGGTCATTAACGAAGATAAAGTCCAACCTTCTCAAGGCTTTGGTACTCACAGCCATCAAAACATGGAAATTATCTCCTATGTATTGTCGGGAGAATTAGAGCATAAAGACAGTGTTGGGAATAGTTCGGTGATTCGTCCGGGAGATGTGCAAAGGATGTCTGCGGGAACAGGAATTGCCCATAGTGAGTTTAATGCTTCTGATGCTGAACCAGTTCATTTTCTGCAAATTTGGATTCAACCAGGGCAAAAAGGAATTAAACCTAGCTATGAACAGAAAAATTTTTCTGAAGCGGAAAAACAAGGAAAATTCAAACTTGTTGCTTCACCTGATGGTAGAGAAGATTCGGTGACAATTCATCAGGATGCTAATCTCTATGCTACTGTTTTGCATCAAGGCGATCGCGTAACCTATAATGCCGATAACGATAGGTCTTTATGGTTGCAAGTAGTCAGAGGTTCGGCAAAAATCAATGGTCAAACTCTTGAGACTGGTGATGGTGCCGCAATTACTCAAGAAGGCGAGCTAGAGCTAGTCGCGATCGCTGACAATACAGAAATCTTACTGTTCGATTTAGCCTAGAATGTTCATTTTAAGCCATATTGATATTCATCTAAAATGTTAGCCAAACTCTCTAAATATTCATCACTCAGAAAATCATAAGTATTTATTACTTGTAATATTGAGTGAGTTGGTAGTTGATAGAGTGCTAGACAAAAACGTGACGGATCATGTCGAGAACGATAATAGATTCCATCAGGACTACTAGGATGATCTTGTAAAGCTTGAGGCCATTGTTGGGCAATTGTATAATCTCCAGTTAACAGTCTGGCATCAGCATCTAATAAAGTTAATCCCCTACCTGTTAAATCTACTAAAGATAGACTTTGGTTCGCGATAGCTGGTTTTGATTATCTTGCGAATGGCTTTTTGGGTGGATTTGGGAGCTTTAGCAACTTCCTTTTCTAGAGCATTAGTCATGGGACGCACCCTGAAAATATGATTTTTTATTTACGCAGTATTTTAATTGTAAGCAAAAAACTTCGTAAATTTATGATGCAAGCGATCACATTTAAACAAATACGGGTTCTTGTACTGAATCTTTTAGTAATGATAGCGACATTGTAGAAAAATTAATTTGTCATCGCTTATTTGATATACAAGTCGATGTTCTTGAGTAATTCTTCTTGACCAACGAGATCCAGGTAAGTATTTGAGTTTTTCTGGTTTCCCAATTCCTTTGATCGGATCTGCAATGGTTGCTTCGACTAAATCTAAAACACGATCCCGCAGGGATCTGCTTCGCAGGCCGCATATTTTCCGATCCTTTCTAGCCCACCAACGTAAATCATCTCGAAACTGAGCATCAAAAATAACAACTCTATCGTTCAATACCCAACTCCTGACAAAGTTCGGCTAGGCTTTCTGATTTTGACTCTGGTTGATTCTCGATCACATTTGCCCTTTCCATAGCGGTAATAAGTTTTTGGGCATTGGCAGGAGATCTAAAAAGATGTAGGGTTTCTAGGATATTGGAAAGTTCATCAGCAGCTAAAATTGCCACGTCTTCTTTTCCTTGTCGAGTGACAATTATGACATTTCGATCCGCGATCGCCTCATCAAGTATTGAGGCTAAATTCTGACGTAGATTGGTGTAGTTTGTTTGTTTGGTTAGCATCTCATGAAGTACATATATCTGTACTCAAGATAGCAAATAATTCAAGTAAATGAAAAACAAACCATTATCTGAATTTCTTATTTTTACTTAAATGCGATCGCTTCATCCAATATTGAGGCTAAATTCTGACGCAGATTAGTGTAATTTGTTTGTTTCGTTAGCATCTTGTTAAGTACATACATCTGTACTCAAGATAGCAAATTAAAACCAAATATTCTCCAAGAATTCACGGAATCTTCTACACAGAGACTGGTTCTGTACCTAGCTTTTGGGGAGGCTCTATTTCTAGTTGTGCAGGTGTTTTGGTAATTAGACGTGCTCCCCTGCCCAAAGTGATATAGTTCCAAGCCCACTGAATCATCACTACTAGTTTGTTATCAAATTCTATTAAGTAGTAGATATGGGCAAATGCCCAGATAATCCAAGCGATCAAATTATATCTTGAGCCTAGTGAGTTGAAAGAATTTGTTTAAAGAAGACAACAGCAAGAAATTATTGAATTATTTGGCAATTTTCCCTGTGATGAAGGTTCTGATTACAAAAAAGGGCGTAAATGAATAGTGTTATTGTTGATAGTTGTATTTGGTCGCTTGCTTTTAGATTAATTTGCATTAAATTCTCCGCAAAAACTATTTCTTTAAATAAATTTGTAAGAGCATATTTCCTTTAAAGCTATTACCTCATAATTTATAAGATTATTAAGTTCATTTATCTTTATTTTTGTCCTTATGTTTCCAAATTTATCGTACACATGAGCTTCTGATTTTTGATTTCTAGTGTCGTTGATTAAAGCAAAATATTGGTTGGTAATTGGGAAATGACGTTGAATACAATCAGATTTCAAATTTACTCCATATTCTTGACTAGCTTTAGTTATAGGTAGCATAAGACAAATCCTATCAAAAATTAACTCATTAAAAAGATTTAAGTTTAAGAGTGATTTAGATGGATCAACTTCTTTAAATTCAAAAAATGTAGCAAATACACTGCGCAGTTCATTGTACAATTCGATATCACTCCATATCCCATCATTAAAGAATTTACGAGAATCATTGATTAAAAGTTTATTTATCAAAGTGTGATTAATATAATCTACTTTATCCTTCGATCGTATTGTTTTTATATATTCGTTTGCTTTAGATAAATCATATTCATTTAGAAAATCAAAAGCTATATTGTAAAAATCTAAATACAATCCCTGTAAGCTAGTCAATGTATCGCTACTTTTTAGCAAGTCATTGATAAATATCTTGTGATAATATCTATCTTTAATCTTAGAATAATTAATTTTATTTAATTCTCTATTAATAAAGTAATTGTTATCGTTTAATTTTAAAATCAATTCACTTTTGTTATTTTTATCTAACCAAGCAATCATATAGTATTTTACTAGCCAATGTCTATGCTTTTTCTGCATGTATTTATTATAAAGACTAGGAATAAATTCTATATCTGGGAAAAATTTTAAAATCAGAGCCACAACATGATGAAATAGAATATCTTTTTTAGTTAAAATATTGGCTAGCCATATTCTAACTTCTTGATCTTGATAAAAGTGTCTACGTAGATAGTATAGTATTGATTCATAATGAATATAAATTTCTTCACAATTATCTAGTATTACTTTTTTTATCTCTTTATCGTGGTTAAGTTTATATAATGCAAACTTAATTATTGTTTTATCTAAATATTCCTCGTTGCTATTTTTATCAAAACAGTCAATAAATCTTCGTTTCAATTTTTTATGAGTTTTAGCTTTCAAGCTTCCTTTTTTTTTCTTAAATTCTTTAGTAATCAGTGACAATTTACTTTTTTGATGTTTAATAACTTCATCTAAATTATTAATTTTGGTAACCGTTATTTTATTACTTTGAGGAATTAATCCTAAATCTCTTGCCAGTAAATCTAAATAAGCAATTGCTCTTCTACCTGTTGCATCATCTCTCGTAAAAATTCTTATATCATCAACGTATCTTATGTATTTCAAATCCAGTTTGTTATTACTAAATTCTAAATCTAAATGAAGCAAATACAAATCGGCTAAAAAAGCTGATGCAATTGGCCCCTGTGGTATTCCATTTTTCCTTATAAATGTTTTATGATTGAAATCAGCAGTCCATGACTGAAGTAAATCTATTAAAAAAATTACTAATAAATCATCTATTTTATGAGTCTTTTTAAGAAGTTGACTTAAAATATTATGATCTATAGTATCGAAAAAAGATGCAATATCAAATTCTGATAAAAATTGATATCCAGATTGATAACAATCTTTGGTTTTTTCTTCAAATTTTTTCCATTGTTTTTTCCAAGGTTTAAAGAAGAATATTCTATCTTTTTCTGAAGCATGAGAAGTATAATAATAATTACCAAATATAATATTGTTATAGTATGGAAAAATATCATTAGAAATACTATCTGAAATAATATTTATTATTGCTTGATAAACTAATAAATCTTTAAAATGCAATAAAGATAATGGTCTAACTAAATTATTTTTCTTTGGAATAAAAATTTTATGTGATTTTTGTGGTTTAAATATTTTTTGTTTGATTTCATTGATAAGACTTTCCAGATTATTATCTAAACATAATCCAAATATGTGAGTATCCTCATAATACAAATCTTTATACAAATCTCTTTGAGAAGTTTGTAATCTTTTAAATGCCAATTTAAAATTATTAATTCTTAAAAAAAGATCAAAGTGATTAGTCATTTTTAATATGAATGTTTGTATGTAGTTAATTTTCTTTCTTAAATGAAATATTAACTACAGTTAGAATTCCCAAAAATAATTTACTAATCACAAATTGATTGATTACAAAACATGTTAAGAATAAAGTTTCAATTTCAGTTTTGCTATTTCTAGATCGTTGGTTGGAACCACAAATATTAAATCTAGTAATATGGAATTTTAAATTAGTTTTTCTCCAAAACTGTAACATTTACATCCTTTGTTTCTCAAGTTAATCGACGGCGATATTTATGTTAGAGTGCGAGCGGCCTATCCTAGTTGGTTTCTTGCCCATCTTTGCTCGGAGATTACTTGGTTAGTCAGATCTTTCTGGAAAGGTTTAGATCCCAGACTTTATATCCCTTGCCCTACCAAGAATTGCCAAGGATTAATCGAGCGGGATGAGATTATGGAGTTTAAAGAACAAGGAATACCGAAAGTGCGTTGTTCCGTCTGTCGCAAGTTTCATAATATCGATTCTTTGATGGCAACTGTCACAGCTAAACCCGAATGGCAAAATGCCGTTACCGAACTCAAACAAGGACAACAACAAATATTAAGTGCCTTTGAGACCAATTTTGATTCCTTGAGCGTACAACTAAGAACATTAATGAGTCAGGCTGACGAACAATATCAAGCCTTGTTAACCACTCTCACCGATCCTGCCAAAGATGGGCCTCGTTTATTTAGTATTGAACCATGCGATCGCAGTAATTTTAATCCTAGAAAATGGACATCCGAGAAATTCCGTATCACTTTATGGTGTGAACATAAACGTGTTCCTTTACCTGTGCTGAATGGTGAAAGTGAATATTAAAAGCTGGGCGTTGCTGATTTAAAACATGAAAGAATTTTGGACTAATCTTCTTTGCTTCTTTCTTTGCGTCTTTGCGCCTTTGCGCGAAACGAATTCATATCTGGATT
>NZ_ALVZ01000087.1 GCF_000332055.1 Xenococcus sp. PCC 7305
GGGAATCGGGAATCGGGAATCGGGAATCGGGAATCGGGGACGGCGTGCTATCTAAATTATTGCAATGTTTTGGCTTAAGACTATTGTAATGTTAGATGCCGTCACAGGTTTTAACTGGCAATATTTCACAAGATTGTAGGTTAGTTCTAGAAAATCAAATTTCTCGTACAATGGGTAATATAGCACTGCGCATTTTGCTTAGGACATTGGTAAAAGCTCAAGCCGATCATTAGTAAACTTTTGACTTTTGACTTTTGACTTTTGACTTTTGACTTTTGACTTTTGACTTGCGCGTAGCGCTATATCTTGACAATAATTGCAAATTATCCTGAACTGCAATCCGATCACCATGTTAGTCAGCTAAACTAGGTTATTACAATGACCGCATCCTCAAGATTACTACTAACAGCAATTATCGACTATGCTGGACTTTTTCCCCCAGCAAAGCTCCGTTTACAAAGCGCGATCTCTAATTACCGTAAATACTCCCAAACTCGCGAAAATTGGATGTTAGGTCACTTCGTGTTTCCTGTCTCTCGATTGACAGAGTTAGAAGCCGACCTTGTCACCTCATCCTCAGTAAAGACATTAGTTGCACCTTTCTCCCTCAGCGTGATTCTCTCCGAAAATTGGGAATTAGAACTTAAGCAAATTCAAGCGTTTAACCAGAAAAATCATCTCCAGATTGCAGCAGTTGAATTTAAACCATTAACCCCCAGAGAAATTCCAAGGGCAATTAGTCATCTCCCAAAGGAAATAGAATCATTTTTTGAAATTACTCTTGACGAAAATTTAGAACTATATTTAGCGGTACTAAAAGAGACAAATGCCTCCGCGAAGATCCGTACTGGGGGACTGACTGCGGGAGCTTTTCCGAAGGTAGATCAACTTTGTCAATTTATTTTTGCCAGTGCGGAGGCTCAAGTTCCTTTTAAAGCAACGGCTGGGCTGCATCATCCCTTAGCGGGGAACTATGTAGTGAGCTATCAAACAAACAGTTTTTCTGTTAATATGCAAGGTTTTCTCAACCTTAGCATCCTAGCAGCCTTAGTTTATTGGCAAAAATTAACTCGATCCGAAGCATTAACAGTTTTACAAGAATCATCCCTCGCCAATTTTAAATTTCAAGAAGAAGATATTACCTGGCAAAACCACTCTTTGAACCCCGCAGAAATACAAGAATCTCGAAAATGCTTTTTCCGTTCTTTCGGTTCTTGTTCATTTCAAGAACCTCTAGATAGCCTTAGGAGATTGCAGCTACTATGAATAGACCAATTAATCACACTCACGATCCTAAGTTACGCAGTTGGATAGAATCAGCTAATGACAAGGAAACTGATTTTCCAATCCAAAATTTGCCCTTTGGAGTATTTAGTCATCAAAATCGAATGGGAACTCCTCACATTGGGGTAGCAATCGGCAGGCAAATTCTCGACCTGTTCGCTTGTTGCCAGTTAGGGCTATTTCAAGAACTACCCGAACCTTTAACTTTGGCCTGTAGATCGTCTAACTTAAATGAATTAATGGCCCTAGGAACTTGGGCTAGCTCAACATTACGCGATCGCCTAAGCCAACTATTAAGACTAAAGAATTCACAATCACCTCCAGAAGCTAACATCCTTGTCCCGATCGCGGAGGCCAAATTGCTACTCCCGGCTAAGATCGGCGACTATACTGACTTTTACGCCTCCATTTTTCACGCTACCAATGTAGGACAGTTATTCCGCCCTGATAACCCCCTACTTCCCAACTATAAATATATCCCCGTTGGTTATCATGGACGAGCATCTTCTATTGTCCCTAGTGGCACGAGGATTAAACGACCTCAAGGTCAGCAAAAAAATTCTCAGGAATCAGTCCCTACTTTTGGAGATTCTCGATTTCTCGATTATGAAATGGAAGTTGGTTTTTTTGTGAGTTCTGGCAATGAGTTGGGGCGATCTATTGCGATTGACCAAGCCGAAGAACATATATTCGGACTTTGCTTGGTTAATGATTGGTCGGCAAGAGATATCCAAGCTTGGGAATATCAACCTCTGGGCCCTTTCTTAGGCAAGAGTTTTGCCACGACTATTTCCCCTTGGGTTGTAACACTAGAAGCTTTAGCACCTTTCCGTTGTCCTGCTTTTGTTCGTCCTGAAGCTGATCCTAAGCCACTCAAATATCTCTCCTCACTACTAGATGCTCAACTAGGTGGGATTAATCTCACAGTAGAAGTTCTTTTGAGTTCAGCACAGATGCGTGAACAAGAAATGTTACCAGTAAGTCTAAGTAAGGCTTCTTTTCAGCAGATGTATTGGACTATTGCCCAAATGCTCACCCATCATACTAGCAATGGTTGTAATCTGCGTTCAGGAGATTTACTCGCTAGCGGAACTGTTTCGGGTGCTGAATCTGGTTCTCAAGGTTCTTTGCTAGAGATTACTAAGCGTGGTTCTCAACCGATTAAACTACCAACTGATGAGATGCGATCTTTTCTCGAAGATGGCGATCGAGTTATTCTACGGGGATACTGCGAACAAAAAGGTTTTGCAAGAGTTGGTTTTGGGGAATGTCGCGGCGAGATTTATGAGGATCGATTATCAACCCAAACAACAGAAAGAGTTGAGAGTAAGTGAATACGATCGCAGTGCAACGATAATGATACGGCTTTTAACACCCCAGTTTTCATTTGTAATTTTTTAAAAGTAATGAGTTCGTGACGACAATCAGAGAACTAGAAGCCATAGCGATCGCAGCTAGGATGGGGGATAACAATAAACCATAGCTTGGCAAGGCAACCCCGGCTGCTAAAGGGATTGCGATCGCATTATAACCGAGGGCCCAGAAAAGATTTTGCCTAATTTTTTGCACTGTCGCTTTACTTAAGGCGATCGCTTCTATGACATCGGCAAGATTGTTTTGCATCAAGATAATATCAGCAGTTTCGATCGCAATGTCAGTGCTAGCTTGCAGAGATATCCCAACATCAGATTGAGCTAGAGCTGGGGCGTCATTAATGCCATCGCCTATCATAGCTACTCGGTTAAGATTCTGCTCTGGACTCAGAGTTCCTTGTAGAGATTGAATAATTTTGGCTTTATCTTCTGGTTTAACTTGGGCAAAAACTTGGGATATGCCAACTTCTGCGGCAATTTGTTGTGCTATTTCTTCGCGATCGCCAGTTAGGAGAATTGTATCTAAACCCATTGCTTGCAGTTTAGTAACTGTAGCCTGAGCATCAGAGCGTAATTGATCTCTTAGGGCAATTAGACCTTCAAGTTCTCCTGATTTTGCCAAGTAAACTATGGTCTGCCCTGTGGCGGATAGGGCATTGACTCGTTCTTGAATTTCTTGAGGCCAAGTAATTTGATGTTGATTAAGCCAATCTTGATTCCCCAACAGAATAGTTTCCCCCTCGATAATGCCGGAGATTCCCCATCCTGGTTTGGCCTGAATGTCAGTTGCGGTTAATAAGGGCAATTCCTGTTGCTGGGCATGGTTCACAATTGCGATCGCCAAAGGATGATTACTCTGAGCTTCCACCGCGGCTGCCATTTGTAACAAACTAGTTGAATCTAGATTATTAATCGCTTCAATAGCGCTTACTTGTAATTTGCCCTCAGTTAGAGTTCCCGTTTTGTCAAAGACTATTTTGTCGAGTTTTTGAACCTGTTCTAAAATATCTCCGCCCTTAATTAGAATTCCTTGCTGAGCACCCATGCCAGTGCCGACTAAAATAGCAGTAGGAGTTGCCAAACCTAAAGCGCAGGGACAAGCAATCACCAAAACTGCGATCACAAGTTGTAAACTTAGTAGCAACGGGGAAGTTGAAGAGATTAGGGATGAGTTGGCATCAAGAGTATTGGTCATCTCCATTGCCTGATGCATGGGGCCAGAACTGACCATGAGAACCTGGGGCCAAAGATTTGTCCCGATGAAGTACCAAAATAATCCAGTGATAGTCGCGATCGCCATTACGCCATAGGCAAAATAGCCAGCTACCGTATCTGCCAATTGTTGAACCGGAGCTTTACGAGTTTGGGCTGATTCTACCAATTCAATAATTCTCGCTAAAGTTGTGGAGTTACCAATTTCCGTCACTTGAAAAGCGAAAGCAGCTTCTTGATTAATTGTCCCAGCAAAAACGCGATCGCCTGCGACCTTTTGCACTGCGATCGATTCCCCGGTCAGCATGGATTCATCAATCTTGGTTTCTCCCACCATGATGGTGCCATCGGTGGGAATTTTTTCTCCTGGAAAAACCCGCAGCCATTCCCCAACTCGGACTTGTTCTACAGGTATTTTAAGATTAGGATTTTCGGAAACATTAGCTTGATTGGAGACTAAACGAGCTGTGCTCGGTTGCAGAGCTACCAATTTTTCCAAAGCAGCAGAAGCCCGATAACGCGCCCTCGCTTCTAAGGTGCGCCCCAAAAAAATAAAACCTAGCAGCATCACAGGCTCATCGAAAAAACATTGCCAACCCAATTGCGGGAAAAATAAGGCAAAACAACTAGCAGTATAGGCACTAACAGTCCCCAGACCGACTAAGCTATTCATATTGGGCATTTGATGGTAAAAACTTCTCGCTCCATCAATAATTAGATTACGCCCAGGGATTAACAATGCCAGAGTTGCTAGTGCCCAGTGAAACCAGATATTTGTCAGCAGAGGAACACTCGGCAAACCCAGATGATGGAGATGACCAATACTTGAGAAAATAAGTAAAACAGCGGCGGTGATGAGTTGCCAGAATTGCTGATTTTGTTGCTGTTGGCGCTTGTCTTTGGCTTGTTCCGCTTTATCCGAAATGCTGCGATCGCCTGTGGGACGAATTTCTGAAGGAAAGCCTGTTTGAGTGAGCTTATAGGCTAAAGTTGCTGGTTGTATTTGTTCTGGTTCATACTCGACCACAGCAACTTCTGTGATCAAATTCACGCAAGCCGAGATTACACCAGGATTTTGTTGTAATTGCTTTTCTACTGCTTTGACACAGCCGGCACATTTCATGCCTTCTACGTCGAGGGCAATAATACTAGATGAATTCGCGGGCAAACTAGCAGTCTTGACCATAACAAAGTGAGGTATTCGAGATTACTTGCTATTTATTATTACGTATTTCCTCATTACGTATTTCCTCATCCCTCATCCTTCATCCCTCATCCTTTTTTCATATTCCGCTTCTGTGTATAAATCTTCACTACTTTCTAAGCGATCCAGAAAAACCAGACCGTCAAGGTGATCAAGCTCATGTTGAAAGATACGGGCAATAAAATCCGTGAAAATTTTTCTTACGCGATCGCCAGCAATATTAGTATATTCAACTTCAATAGCGCGATCGCGAGGAACCAACCCTCTAAACCCAGGAACACTCAAGCAACCTTCCCAATCTTTGACGATTTCACTGCTATAGGAAGTAATGATTGGATTAATTATCGCGGTTGGACTCATTTTGGGAGCCTGGGGATAGCGAATGTTAGGACGAGAAGCCACAATAAATAATCTATAAGATTCCGACACTTGTGGTGCAGCAATTCCCACTCCATTATTTAGTTCGGCTGTGGAAATTAGATCGTCAATGAGTTTGACAATTTTCGGCTCAGAAAACATGTCTATAGATTTAGCCTGGCATCTTAAGATCGGATTTCCTAATTCAGCAACTTTTAGTATTGTCATCAAGCAACAAAAGGTTTTAGGTTTTAGGTTTTAGGTAAATCTTCGAGTAATCTCGGAAGTCTTTATGAATACATTTAATTACGAGTAAAGACTAATTTATTCTCTTGGGATAGTCCTCCATTGTAACTATACCCAGCTTCAGTAAAATTCTTGATATCTTCAATATTTACCAGTTTATTTTTAATAATATAAGCTGCCATGAGGCCACGGGCTTTTTTGGCATAGAAACTAATTATTTTATATTTATCATTTTTCCAATCTTTAAATATTGGTGTGATAATTTCTGCTTGTAATAGTTTAGTATTTACCGACTTAAAATATTCATTGGAAGCAAGATTAACTATAAATTTACTATTTTGTTTTTCCAGTTGATTATTAATAACTTGAGTCAGTTGATCACCCCAGAATTTATAGAGATTGGCTGGTAAGCCAGAAAATTGATCTTGATTCAATTTAGTTCCCATCTCCAGACGATAGGGTTGAATGAGATCTAATGGTCGTAAAATCCCGTATAGTCCAGATAAAATACGTAAATGTTCTTGGGCAAAATCAAGATCTGCGGGACTAAAGCTTTCGATGTCTAGTCCTTGATAGACATCTCCTTTAAAGGCGAGAATAGCCTGTTTAGAATTATTGCGATCGCAAGACTGTTGCCAGGTTTGATAACGCTGGTTATTTAATTCGCCCAGTTTTGGACTGATTTTCAGCAAGCTAGATATTTCCGTTGGGGATAATTGCCGAAGTTGCCCTACTAGTTGACTAGTTTTATCTAAAAAATCGGGTTGGGTATATGTGGAAATGCTCGATGGGGTTTCAAAGTCTAGAGTTTTGGCTGGAGAAATCAGAATCAACATCTTACTTATTACTTATTACTTATTACTTATTACCTATTACTTCCGCACAGCAGCACTCGTTCTCTAAGCTAGAAGTACTTGCAGTCTATCACCGCATCTAGAGGTAGTTTTCCATAAATATGGGGATATAGTTCGGCTCCACCTTCAAGATTTTCCTCAATCACATCACATTTTAAGGCAGCAGAATTAATTTCTAAGACAACCAGATCAGTTTGCCCCTGAAAAAATCTCTTCATTACAGCTTCTAATTGATGGGCATGGGAGCAATGAATAAAGCCTTCAGCAGCAAATTGACGAGGTTCATATTCTCCCTGGGATTGGGCAAGATCCCATTCTTGGGCAGAAGTAATATGATAGATTATGCGATCGCTCATAAAGTTTAAGTATTTCAGTTAAAAGAATCCAGTTCCTATCATATGCTTCGGAAATAGAATTTTGTCCAGGACAGTCTAGGACAATTTTGGAAACAGGAGCAAATTAGAAATTTTGA
Organism: Xenococcus sp. PCC 7305; assembly: GCF_000332055.1. GTDB lineage: Bacteria > Cyanobacteriota > Cyanobacteriia > Cyanobacteriales > Xenococcaceae > Xenococcus. Next base: position 7,003 of record NZ_ALVZ01000087.1, read on the forward strand.
AAAACATCTATGCAACGCCATCGACCATCGGATCGCATTGCGATCACTTGTTCTAGAGATTGGAAAATGCGATCGCTCTTGATTTTTCCAACTGATAACTGATAACTGTCTTGTCGCGATCTCTTGCTGTAGAGAATGAGTGAACCTCCTCATTTTCTCTTAATTCAACAAGTTTGCACTTAAAAAATGTACGTTGCTTTAAAATAAACATAATGTTGCAGATAAAATTATGAACTATAAAGATATCATCACTATTGAGTCTGGAAAACGTAGTGGAAAACCTTGCATTAGAGGAATGCGGATTACAGTTTACGATATTTTAGAATATTTAGCAGGTGGGATGAGCGAAGCGGAAATAATCGAAGATTTCTCAGAATTAACTTCTGAAGACATCAAGGCATGTTTGGCTTTCGCCGCAGAACGAGAGAAAAAATTATTTATTGCAACCTTGTGAAATTATTATTAGATGAAAATCTTTCGGATAAAATTATTCCTAAAATTATAGATTTATTTCCTAACTCTGTTCACGTTAAAACCCTAGGATTAACCAATACTGATGATCTTATTATTTGGGATTATGCTAAAGAAAATGACTATGTGATTATTTCTAAAGATTCAGATTTCCATCAACGGAGTATTCTGTTTGGGCACCCTCCAAAGTTTATATATTTAAGGATTGGCAATAGTCCAACATCAAAGATTGTCAATATTTTGCGTGATAATTTTGATATAGTTACTCAATTTAATAATAGCCAATCAGAAAGCATTTTAGTGTTAGGTTAGCTTTCTATTATGCGATCGCTTGTTGTAGAGAAAAAGATTTAGCTAACTTTTCTTCCGAATAATTGGAACTTCTTTATCTCTCTTTAAGCATTTGATTGCTATCGGATGACTTTTTTCTTGGATTGCTCTTATCTTTTACTGGGGGGAGTAGGTATTATATCTGTACGTAATTTCCAACCTGCCTTGATAGGGTTAAAATTAGTGTCGAAAATAGTCTTTTTGTCGTAATAAACTTCATAGGAATAGTTTGGTGTCAACTTACTACCTCTAAGATCAGCAGAGGCAAAAGAGGCATTCAGTAAATTGGCTCCTCTCAAATCGGCTTCTTGTAAGTTTGCTGTTTCAAAATTAGCTTGCTCTAAATTACTTTCCCGTAAATTAGCTTCAATTAAACAAGCGTTCGTAAAATTAACCTGAGATAAATTTGCTAATTCTAAATCCGCAAATGTTAGATTGGCTCCAACTAAACTAGAAGAACTTAAATTACTATTATTTAGGTTGACTTTTTTTAAATTAGAATTGTCTAGTATTACTTTTTTTAATTTCACTCCATTCAAAGGTATTTGGTTGAGTTCTAATCCTTGAAAGTTGGTCTCTCCATTAATATAATTTTTGATAAGTTCATAGGGCTTCGTAAAGGATAAATTTTGGGTATCAGAAATATCGAATAAGTGTTTGAGAAAAAAATTAACAGTCACTTGTTTCACATAACCTTGTTCTATCGCCAGGAAATGAAGTCTAGTTTCCGAGTTTATTTTTTTATGCTTTTGCTTTTGTTTTAAAACCGAGAGTTGCTTTTTATCTAACAAACCTGCTGCATATAAATAAAATGCTAAAGGTCTTCTTTCCTGTTTTTGAATAAGATTTAACCATCTATCAGCAAAAAAATTAGCTATTTCTTGTTTGATAAAACCGTTAGCTGCTAGTATTTCTCCAATTTTTAAATCAGATTTTTTTTGAGTCTCTAAAGCAATCTCAATCTGGCACATCGAAACTAGCCCTGCTTCAAGGAGAATTTCCCCTAGAGGTTGTTTGTAATTTGAATTAGACGAGGAATTCTGAGAGGGAGTTAGATCTTCTTGCCCAGACAAACATTTCACCATAATTGAAACATATTTCGATCACTTTATTCCCAAATTATAGCAATCAATTTTTTTTGTCAAAAGTAAGCATTTTCACTGAGATTCGCTTGAAAGGTATTTAATTTTTTGAATTTATACTTAGATCAATTACTGTTTTTGATGATGATTTAGCTAAATCAATGCCAACGTAAATTAATTCAGCTAGAATCTAAAATTATTTGTTGTAGTAATATCATAATTATTTTCATAATTACCAGGTAATTATTTGAAAGTTGAAGCTATTCTATGTGTAAATCTTATTCTTTTTCAACTCAGCCCAGAAAGATAATTCAACCCAAACATCTAGGAGTTATTTTGCAGGAAGCACATTTGGTTTCCTCTCCCCAAATTGAGTTAGCCTTGCAAGATCAAATTTACTATCCAGATTTGCGTTTGGGAGAAATTGTCGCTATGAGAGGTTGGATTAAACAGGAAACTGCTGATTTTTTTGCCCAAGATTGGTGGGTACTAACAAGAGAGCGCAACAGAAAGCCTTTGGGTTACTACTTAAAAAGTTCTGCCCTCATAGAAGCAGAACATATTGACGCCATATTAGAAGAGCAAAAGCGGACAGGAATTCGTTTTGGTTCAGTTGCTGTTCTTCAAGGATTGCTCAAGTCGAAAACACTTGATTTCTTCTTGATGAACTTATTTCCCCGAGAACTCAGTGTATCCCCCAAGAGCACCATTTATCAGATCAGTAGTCCCCAAGACCTTCGGTCTCCTAGGAAAATAGCAACACCAGAAACCCCTACTCAAAAAACTCATCAGCTAGAGCAAAACAAACCTCAAACAGAAAAAAATGAAGAAGATGAAATCAAATGGATTGGTTAAAAAAAGCTTTTAGTTTACCTAAAAAACAGGAAATTGATTTAAAAATATCTTTATTTTTTGTGGAAAAGTCGCAAAAAAATGTGGAAAAGCTGAAGTTTTTGTGGAAAACCCCAGCTTGAATTTCTGATATTCCTGAAGAAAAATGGAGCCGAGCAGAGTCGAACTGCTGTCCAGACTGATTATTGACTTTCCGCTCATTCACAGGTTTAGTTCTTCTGACCCTCAGAACGGGAACCATCAATTATCCCTGATGGCAGGATTTTCTAGTGAAGTCTTTACTGCATTAGTCAACCAGAAGTAACTAAAGAGTGCATCCGTTGGGGTTTCGTTTTAGCGCCTAACGGAGTCGGAACTAAAAGCGAGCAGACCACAGTTTGGGTCTAGGCAAATACAGCCTGGCGCTCGAATTTTACGATGTTGTTTGCATCTATATTTAGATTTTGAGTCTTTATTTGCGAGAGTGGACTCTCTCTCGACCTGAATCACAGATTAGCTTTCACCAACCTGTCGAAACCGTTACGGCCCCTTGTTGAGAAGCTCTAGAAGGATTCTAGCTGACTTCATATAGAGTCATTGTAACTAACTTTACCGAAAACTGACGGACAAACATTACAAAACATTGAGGAATACTACAGTTAGTATCTTTGTAACAGGGATTAGCTTTAAACTTAGTAGTCTGTTACTAAACAGCATCTGTAGATTTTAGTATACTTTGCTCATTATAAACTATTATGTTTCCAACTCATCGCCCTCGTCGTCTCCGCGCAAATGCTCAATTACGCCGCATGGTACAAGAAACTACGGTGACGGCGAAAGATCTTATTTATCCTTTATTTGCCGTGCCGGGAGATGCGATCGCCAAAGAAGTTGTATCGATGCCTGGAGTGTATCAACTTTCGGTGGACAAAATTGTCGAAGAGGCCAAGGAAGTTTATGATCTCGGCATTCCCTCAATTATTTTATTCGGTATTCCAGAAGATAAAGATGCGGAAGCCACTGGCGCCTGGCATGATTGTGGGATTGTCCAAAAGGCAGCAACCGCAGTGAAAGAAGCTGTTCCCGATTTGGTCGTGATTGCTGATACTTGCCTTTGTGAATATACGCCTCACGGTCATTGCGGATATCTAGAAGTGGGCGATCTTTCGGGAAAAGTGCTTAACGATCCGACTTTGGAGTTGTTAAAGAAAACTGCGGTATCTCAAGCTCAAGCTGGGGTGGATATTATTGCGCCTTCGGGAATGATGGATGGGTTTGTCACAACTATTCGCCAAGGCTTAGATGAAGCTGGCTTCCCAGATATTCCCATTCTTTCCTATGCGGCTAAATACTCGTCTGCTTATTATGGTCCTTTCCGTGATGCAGCCGAATCTGCCCCTCAATTTGGCGATCGCAGAACTTATCAAATGGACCCTGCCAATGGCACAGAAGCTTTAAAAGAAGTTGCTTTGGATATTGCTGAAGGTGCAGATATGCTGATGGTGAAACCTGCTCTAGCTTATATGGATATTATCTGGCGAGTTAAAGAAATGACGAATCTTCCCGTAGCTGCCTACAATGTTTCGGGGGAATATTCCATGGTTAAAGCTGCGGCGCTTAATGGTTGGATTGATGAGAAAAAAGTCACGTTGGAAACCCTGACTAGTTTTAAACGTTCTGGTGCAGATCTTATTCTGACTTATCACGCCAAAGATGCAGTTCGCTGGTTGGATGAATAATTCAAGGTTGTTACACACTGGACAAAACGCAAAAAACTGAGAAGGTGAAAAAGTTGGATGCTCCCTTTTATGTTCACCTTCTCAAATCTGATAATGCCTGTCAAAATCATTTTGATGGACTACTATATATTCACTTTTAAGTAATCCTAACCAACAAGTTTAAATCTAGGGTGTTAATTATAGTGATAGGAAATCCCCTTAGGGAAGAATTATCAATTGCCGGCCAATTATTAACACTTGAAAAAGCATATTGTTCTTGACCATATGTTGTAACCCATGCGCTCCCCCGAGTACCACCAGTCACGGAGGGGACTATGATGTCGTCAACAAACACTAAATCAGAGATAATCATAAATTTTCTCCATCTTAAAATTTTGATTTACCCCTCACACTTTTATAATAATCAAGAGTCGGATAAATTCTCTGCAATTATAATATTCTTAATGTTGTACTATTTAGCAGTTTTTATAAAAACATGTAATTATTTAATTGGTTTTCCTCTAGTATTGATTTCAATTCTTATACTAAAAAAAAATTGAAAATTAATCACAACTAGCAATAATCGTTTTTATCGGCAAGATAAGCAAGAATTCGTCATCATTTAGTGGTGTAAAACCATATTTCAGGTAAAAACTTTTAGCTTCTTGAGCCATCGCATTCCACATTTATGGATTTATTCGAGCATAGCTATCAGCAACAAGTTAAAGCAGAAGCACCCTTAGCAGATCGAATGCGTCCTCGAACTTTAGATGAATTCGTGGGACAGGATCATATCATTGGAGCAGGGCGTTTACTGCGTCGGGCTATTATTGCTGACCAACTATCTTCACTTATTTTCTTTGGTCCTCCAGGAACAGGTAAAACTACTTTAGCTCGTATCATTGCCCAAACTACCCGCGCTCATTTTATAGCTATCAATGCCGTCCTAGCTGGAGTCAAGGATATTCGAGAGGCGATCGCGACAGCTACCAATCAAGGCAAATATCATCAACAAAAAACTATTCTCTTCGTCGATGAAGTCCATCGCTTCAACAAATCCCAACAAGATGCCCTACTGCCATGGGTCGAAAATGGCACCATTATTCTCATCGGAGCCACTACCGAAAACCCCTATTTTGAAGTGAATAAAGCTTTAGTTAGCCGCTCACGTCTGTTTCAACTCAAACCGTTAACTACCGAAGATCTAGCTCAAGTTATTCAACAGGCATTAACTAATTGCGATCGCGGATATGGCAAATTCAATGTCCAGATTGAGCCGGAAGCTCTGAAGCATTTAACCAATGTAGCTAATGGCGACGCGCGATCGCTGCTAAACGCGATCGAACTTGCAGTCGAAACGACACAACCAAATGATGATGGGAAAATTCTCATCAATTTAGCAGTAGCCGAAGAATCGATCCAGCAGCGAGCTGTTCTCTATGACAAAGAAGGAGATGCTCATTTTGATACTATTAGTGCTTTTATTAAAAGTGTACGCGGTTCCGATCCCGATGCGGCTTTATATTGGTTAGCCAAGATGGTTTATGCGGGGGAAGATCCTCGGTTTATTTTACGTCGGTTGCTGATTCTTGCCAGTGAAGATATCGGATTAGCAGACCCCAATGCCGTGACCATAGTTAATTCCTGCGCCCAAGCATTCGACAGAGTTGGGATGCCTGAAGGACGTTATCCGCTTGCTCAGGCAACACTATATTTAGCGACAGCTGCCAAATCTAATAGTATTATGGGATTTTTTGATGCCCTAGCCGCAGTAGAACAAGAACAACAAAGCGATATTCCCAATCATCTCAAAGATGCCAACCGAGATAAGAAGGGATTGGGTCATGGCGCAAATTATATCTATCCCCATGCCTATCGAGATCATTGGGTGGAACAGCAATATTTGCCAAGTAGTTTACGGGGTCGAGTATTTTATCAACCCTCCGATATGGGCCAAGAGGCCGAGATCAAAACTCAAGTTGCTCGTCGTCGAGAAGCCCAACTAGCAGCGCAAATAGAAGGTATTGGTACCAGTTCAATAGAAATGTTGACCTATGGAGAACCAGATCAACAAAGCGATCTCTGGTTGCAACGTACAGTGAGCCAAGTGGGAAAACAGCTAGGGGAAACTAGAGATCGTCTGTTTGCTTCAGCCCAACTGCAACGCCATGATTTGCTTCTCGATCTCAATGCCAAAACTGGCTTACTCACTTGGGAGGCTTTGCGGCAAGTTCCCGAAGGAGGTGTTTATGCTTGCGTTAGGAGTCACACTGAAGCTGAAGCTCTTCAAGAGCAAGCTGCTATCTTACCTGAACTGCTACGACCAATAGTATTAACCACAAATTTGAGTGAATTACCTGCCCTTTTAGCGCAGCAAGCGAGCGATCTTTGCTTTGACTGTATTATGGGGCGCAATGTGCTGATGTCGGAACCAGACAAAGTAGTAGTATTAAAAAACTTAATCCCCTGGTTGAGTACTGATGGAAGATTCATCTTAGCTGAAACCGTTCCTCGTTATACGCAGAGACTTTACGATTTACTCCAACCTGCTTGGTTAAACTCAAAATTGTTGGCGAAATTAAAAACAGCCGAAGAAGCTATCTACGATAATCCATCCGATCCGATGATTAATTGGGACAGTGTTGATTTGCAAGAAGATTTAGAACAAGCTGGACTAACCGTTAAAGTGGAGCAAGAGCGATCGCAAACAGATCTCTTGATTACAACTCAGTTATTAGAGCGCTGGTTTGCGCCAAAGCGAAAATCTTATCCGCGATCGCCTTACCGAGGTCATTTGGAGAAAACTCTGACCACTGGAGAAATTGAAACAGTGCAACGTGTCTTTACGAAATATTTGCGCCATCAAACTGTAACTTGGTCAAGCATGATTGCTTATCTAACGGTAAATTCGCCCGTTAAATGAAAAATAAGAAATATTTTATTAAGCTTATACTCTACAGTTGTTAATTAAAATAATACTTAAGAACGAATAGTCTCTTATTTTGCTTTGTCAAGGACTTTATATTTAGATGAAAACTGTAATTAACACATTAGTACTAGCTTTGATTAGTTTATTTGTCAGTTCTAATGTTCTAGCTCAATTTTTTTATCCCTCTTCTAGTTTTTTCAGTCCTGCGGCCAATCTTAATCGTGGTTCTAAGACTAATCCTTTACAATGGCTGGAAACTCATGAAGTTCAAGTTTTTGGTTTTTTAATATCCGTCAATGATTTGGGATCTAAATTAACTCAAAATGATGATCCAATTACTGTTCTAGCCCCTACGGATAAAGCTTTTGCAAAATTGCCAAAAGATGTTCGAGAACGCTTGTCTGAGCCAGGACAGATGGCAAGGCTATTAAAATATCACCTTGTTCCTCAAATTATCACAGATGATCAGCTCAAACAGGGAAAAGTGAACACGTTAGAAGGAAGTGAGCTACAAATTTCTGGTGAAATTTTACCTAATCAAAATACGAAGGTTAAATTAAATGAAGCTACGGCGGAAATATCTATTGGATTCAATGATAATTTAATTGTTATTGTTATTGACCAAGTGCTTTTGCCTCCAAACTTTAACTGACAAATTGATTTTTAGATGTTTCCTAAGCAGTAATATGATGAAAAAACCTTTTTATAGGGGAATTATTGCTATAATCTCTCTTCTTGCGTTTTTTTTCCTAGGTTCTCGGAAAGCTAAAACTGGAATTGAGCAATCGCTCATGAGAAAACATGCGACTAATATCATTACAGATGGGAAAAAAGATTTTCTACAGCCATTAATAACCCAGAACCCCGAACAGCAAAGACGGATTGCTTTAGTTATTGGTAATGCTAATTACAGTCAAGGACAATTAAATAATCCGGTTAATGATGCAAACGATATTACTGAGGTACTTCGAGAGGTCGGATTTGAAGTCATTTTATTAACTAATGCTGATTTAAAAGAGATGGAAGAATCATTAGAGAAGTTGAGTAGTCAATTAAAGCGAGGAGGGGTCGGCTTGTTTTATTATGCGGGACATGGAGTTCAAGTTGATGGTGAAAATTATTTAATCCCAATAGGTTCCCAACTCAATCGCTCGCAAGATGCGCGCTACTTAGCCTTTCCTGTCGGAAGAGTCCTTGGTGCGATGGAAGATGCAGGAAATGGAGCAAATATCGTGATCTTAGATGCTTGTCGAGATAATCCATTCCCCCAACAATGGCGCTCAAATCAAAGAGGATTAGCCGCAGTTCAGTCTACTACAGGTACTCTAATTGCTTATGCTACTAGACCTGGAGGATTATCCAAGGATGGTGATGGGCGCAATGGCACTTATACTTCTCATTTATTGAAGCATATTCGTGATCCTAATTTGGATGTGGAGTTGATGTTCAAAAAAGTAAGAGAAGGAGTATTTCAAGAAACTAATGGGCTACAAATTCCTTGGGAGTCTTCTTCTTTAATTGGTTCATTTGTTTTTAATTCCGAAGTGTCAGAAGTACAACCTATCATTGAAAAACCTGTTTCTGAAGTATCAGAAGCACAGCCTACAATTGATAAACCTGTTTCTTTAGAGGCAGAGGTAAGAACTTACACCCCAAATTCAGTTAGTAATAGTGAGCAACTCGAAACAATCAATAATAATTCTATTACTCATAACCCCAACTTTCAATATAACTTAGCACTTAATATAGAGGGGCACTCTGACCTAGTACGCAGCTTAGCAATAAGCAGTAATGGACAACATATTGTTAGTGGAAGTGAAGACGACACTATAAAAGTGTGGAACCTTAAGACAGGAAATTTAGAAAATACTCTTGAAGGTCATTCTGATGATGTTCGTAGTTTAGTAATAAGTAGTGATGGACAACGCATTATTAGTGGGGGTGGGGACCATACTATAAAAGTGTGGAACCTTAAGACAGGAGATTTAGAGAACACTCTTGAAGGTCATTCCGGCTCAGTTCGCAGTGTGGCAATAAGTAATGATGGACAACGTATTGTTAGTGGAAGTGGAGATCATACTATAAAAGTATGGAATCTTAAGACA
>NZ_ALVZ01000088.1 GCF_000332055.1 Xenococcus sp. PCC 7305
CTATATATCCTAAAAGCACTGTGAAACTAAGCGCTTTGACTTCCATAAATTAGCTCACTCTTGATTTCTGACTTTTTTCTATCTTGCTGCGCTACCGTAAGCCTAGTTCTGTATCCCCTGTTACTTTCGAATTTGGAATTGCTGCCATCATGTCGTTGATATTACAGATACGAGCGCTTCAACTATAATTGATGGTTTTACCATTACAGAAGGTCAAGCAGACACAGAAAATTTTGGGGTCAGGACAGATGATGGTGGAGGGATTTTTGGCTTTGAAAATGCGAATGCGACTCTCGAGAACTTAATTATTACTGATAACTTTGCTAGTGGAGAAGGCGGTGGAATTTTTACTGGCGAAGACAGTAGCCTCAATATCGTTAACGTAGTACTTAAGAATAATTCTGCTTTATTGGGTGGTGCAATTTACTTTTTTAATAACCTTGACCCAAAAATCATTAATAGCCTATTTGTTGAGAATGAAGCTCAAGGTGGTGGTGCTGTATATCATGATGCTAGTGGGATTAGCACTTTTAGCGACCTTGAAGTTGTGAATAGTATATTTGTAAATAATTTAGCTAGTGAAGGTGGATCGCTCCATATTGCGAAAAGGAATGGGGACGAAGTAGAACAAATTGAAAATAATATCTTTTGGGATACCAATGGACGCGATAATCCTATTCTTGTCAGGACTACCTTCGGTGCTTTTACTCCACCGAATATAAGCAACAATATAGTTATTGGAGGCTACGAAGAAGAAGGAAGTGAAAATAACATTGATGACGATCCTCAATTCGTCGATCCAGATAATAATGACTTTCGTTTACAGCTAAATTCTCCTGGCATTGATGCTGGAAATAACGATCCTATAAATCTAGATACAGATTTCTCGGCAACTCTCGTATCTTCAACGGCACCATAGACATTGGTGCTTATGAATATGGACTATTCCTTTCCATTGACGATGCAACAGTTGTTGAAGCAGAAAACAATAGTGCCAATTTAGTATTTACTGTCAACCTAGAAGAATCTCTCGGACAAATAGCCACCGAAGAAATTGCTGTTAACTATACCATTACACCGAATACCGCCACAGCCGGAGTAGATTATGCATCTACCGATGGCACAGTCATCTTTTCCCCTGGTGTAACCGAACAAACTATTGCAATTCCTATTATCGATGACGATCTGATAGAACAACCAGAACTCCTATCTGTCGAACTAAGTAATGTAGTCGGTAATGCCAGTATCGTTGATGGGTCCGCAGTCGGGATTATTCAAGACGACGATATCACCAAAACATTACAATTATTCCGTCTTCGTAATACTGGCTTTACTTCAGGAACTTTTCTCTATGCGGGAGCAGCAGAAAGAGACGCCATTCTCAATGACCCCAACCTTACTAACTTTGCCCTCGATGGTGTGAACCCCGATGGTACAGTTAATCCAGCATTCACTGCTAGCGTTGTCCCAGGAGATAATCTACTGCCATTTTTCCGCTTAGAAAGTTTGACTACTCCAGGAACTTTCCTCTTTGTCAGTACAGAAGAATATAACGGAATCTTTGCCGAAGGTTCCCCTCAAAGGAACCAATGGAGAAGACAGGGGTTTGATCCTAGCGGTCAAGATATTCCTGAATTTTATCTCTTTGGGGCAGGTTCACCAACGGGAACAGACTTCAATCGTTTTCAGAATCTCCAAAATGGAACCTTTCTTTATGCAGGGCCAGGGGAAACTGCAAATATCAATGCTAATCCGAGTCTCTCTAGTATCTTTGTGGATCAAGGTGTTGCCTTCAGGTCCTTATGTATAGAAGGTGTGGTTTTTCAAAGTAATGCAGTACTTTTTCTAAGTCAGTTCGATGAATTTTCTTTTTGATTACATTTTCCAAGTTTAACAACGAAGTAATAGGCTTTTCCCAAATCCCCAAATCCCCAAATCCCTATTCAGAACTAGCAAATTTTGTACTCATCGAACTCAGGTTTTTCTACTACCTAGGGCTTAAGCTTACCAATAAATTAGGTTTAAAGCCCCCCTTCAGGGCGAAAAAAGTGAATAATTTAGTTATGTAGTTTGAAACATTATCCAAGACAAAAAGAAATTAGCAACAAAAATAGCGAGTAAAGCTGTTACCACTGCTGTCGTCGTTGATTGTCCCACACCCTTAGCTCCACCTGTTGTCGTCATGCCCCAGCTACAACCAATAATCGCGACTAAACCACCAAAAACCACTGATTTGATCATGGCAGTCCATAAATCCCAAACCTTCAAAAAATTCTGTATCGAGTCAAGAAATACTACAGGAGAAATATCAAAGAAACCATCAGCAATGAGTAGTCCGCCAAACATTCCCACAAGTAGAGACAAAAATGTCAAGATAGGCAACATCAAGCAACAAGCAATTACACGAGGCACAACCAAATAATCTATAGGGTCGGTTTTCAGAATATATAGAGCATCAATTTGTTCGGTCACTCGCATTGTGCCAATTTCCGCGGCGAAAGCAGAACCAACCCTTCCAGCCAAAACTACTGCGGTTAAAACAGGAGCCAACTCTCTAGTTAGAGCTAGGGCCAATACCCCACCAACAACTCTTCCCGCACCAAAATCAAGAAATTCTTTTGCAACCTGAATTGTAAAAACCATTCCCACAAAACTAGCTGTTAAAAGCGCAATCCCCAGAGAATCTGGCCCTACGACAATCATTTGCGCTATGGTGTTGCGACGGTTAATTTTACCCTGAAACAAATGAACAAGAGTTTGTCCGGCTAAAAAAACTGCTGCGATAAATCTCTGCGCCCATAAATTAATTCCACTATTTCCACGTGCCATATTTTATTGGTTATTTACGATGGGCAATATTCATTTCGTTTTGAGAAAACAAGAACAACATGAATCAGTAGATCATCTTACAGTATTGAACCAAAAAAGTTATTCCTCATCTTTTTCAATGCGGAACCGTTCAACAGAAGATAATAGGTCGCGGGCAATACTAACCAGACTTTGAAGTGAACCAGCAACCCTTTGCGATTCTTGAGAAGTTGCTTGGGCTGTTAACTCTACCGATTGCATTACTTGTGCCACAGCACGGGAATTTTCCCTTTGCTCTACCGTGTCAGCAGTAATAGAACGAACCAGCGTATCAATCCGATTCGATACCTGAATGATATCTTCCAGCGCCGTTTTCGCTTGATCTGCCCGATCTGTAACTTCAATTACCTCCTGAATCCCTTCTTCCATGGCGGTCATAACCGAGCCAGTCTCACTTTGAATTTGTAATACGATTTGCTCAATTTCTTTTAGGGATTTTCCTGACCTATCTGCTAATTGACGAACCTCGTCCGCAACGACTGCAAAACCCCTACCTGCTTCTCCTGCTTTGGCTGCTTGAATCGAGGCGTTCAGTGCTAGCTGGTTGGTTCTTTCAGCAATCTGGGAAATTATGAGGACAATTTTGGAGATTTCCTGAGAAGCTTCTGCTAGTCGTTTTACCTTTCTTGCCGTTTCCGATACCGTCTCTCTAATTTGGAAAATACCTGCTACCGTACTTTCTACCGCTTTTCCTCCTCTGAGGGCTGTTACCGACGATGAACGAGCAACTTCTTCTGCCTCACGGGCATTTTCTGCTACCCGCTCAATAGATTCGGTCATCATTTGCACCGAGTTTAGAGTTACCGCTAATTCCTCGGCCATCCGTAAAGCTTCGCTTGATTGGTTGCGAGCAAATAATTCACTGTCGGTAGAACTCTTGTTTACTTGTTCTGCTGCTTGTTTTACCTGACGAACAATTTCTCGCAGACTTTGAATTGTTAAGTTAAAAGCGTCAGCTACCGCACCCAGAACGTCGGCTGTCACTGTGGCCTGTACGGTCAAATCCCCTCTAGCTGCGCCTTCCACATCATCTAGAAGACGAATAACTTGACGTTGTAAATCCTCTTTGGCTTGTTCTGTTTCTTCGGCTCTTCTTTGAGCTTCTTGGGTGGTGGTTAAAATCACCCTTGTCATACGGTTGAAACCTGTCGCTAATTTCCCAAACTCATCCTGAGAATATACTGTGGCTTTCGCATTAAGGTTTCCTTGATAAACATCCTCAAATTGACTTTGTAAGTTGTCGGCCGCTTGTTGGATTTGTTTATTGATTAAGGTTCCAAAAATCATTGCCGTACTAAAACTCGTCCCTCCCGCAACCAGAGAAATTAAGCTCAAAGGCAGTAATTTCACTTGTTCTTTTAAGTTACCTTTGGTGACAATCCCTACTGCGATCGCAGAAACTATTCCAGTAGATAGTGCGGTTACAAATAATTTTTTCTTGATAGAAGAATTAGCAAACCCAGAGAAAGCACCCTGTTTGACTTCGACAACCGGTTCAATATCGGAGTCATTTGCCGCTGTCATTTCTAGTTGACTGTTGTCAATGCTATTCTCAATAGGATTAATCGCAGAACTAGGATTTACAAAACTAGAATCTTCGTATTCCATCATTTCACTGGCTGGAAGACTGGGACTATCTTCAGTTTCCTCTTGAGATACATTGAATAACCCAGTATCAGGAAGTCCTTGTTCTAATTCCTCGAGGTCGAAAAAACTGCTATCTATTTCATCAAACTCCAGCTCGTCTTGATAATCTAATCCATATTGTTCTGAAGATTCCTCTATATTGAATCCTCCAGAATTGTCGATCGCAAAAGGTTCTGTTAATACAGTGTCAATCTCAATTTCAGAATTATCATCAACCTCATTTTCCTCTACAAAATTATTATCCATCTCAAATTCAGCTAAGGAATTAGCCAGATAATCCTCATCATCATCAGACTCCTCCTCATCATCAACCATAAAAGTTGAACTATTATGGACAGAAGGCCGAGCTTTTATGTCATCTTCAGAGGAACTCTCGTTAATTTCCCCAACTATCTCTGTTCCTTCTTCCTCAAAAGAAAGCTCTGGCAATTCATAATTATCATCATTATCTAATTCATCTAAAGATTCATTTTCCGATTCTGAAATGCTGAAGTTGGCAAAAGCATCTTCATTATCTTCTTCTGAAAAACTAAAATCATTTTGCCCATTAAGTTTGCTTGAGGCATCTATTAAATCCTCACCCTCTTGAAAATTGGCACTATCCCAATTATTATTATCAAGCTCTTCCATTTCATAACCTTGCTCAAACAAGCCATCGTTCTCAGCTTGTTTTTGCAATTGCTGAACCTGTTCAATTCCATTGTAAGCAAAATCCAACAATCCTTGTTCTTGGCTAAGCTCTAACACAGATTCATAAAGTTGCTGTGCTAATTCATAATTTTGGAACCCGTAACAATAGATATGGCCTCTTAGCAATAAAACATTTGGGTTATCTGAAAACTCTTCAACCAAACGATCAATAATCTCAGCTGCTTGAGTAAAATTTCCTTGTAGATAAGCTTTTTCTGCCTGTGCGTACTCTTGCGAATAATTAGTTCCTGATGCCATTTGCTTTAATATATTAAATTAATTTAAAGTTGTCTTGATACTGTGCTAATTGCTATTAGCTATTAATTATAAAACAGCAATATTTTTACAATATTTTAGAGATAAATTTTAGTGTAATGGATAAATATTATATCCAGTATTCCTTACTATGCTCCCCATCGGGCAGAACGTAATAACTTAATAGAATCTAGAAGATTTAAGCTAGCTTGTTGATCCTCGGGTGATTTCCATTGACCAGCAATAAAAGGAGACATACTGTCTGGAACATCAGAGGCAATTTCTAAATTTTCTAGATCCAACCAATCCATATCCCCTAGTCTTTCAATAGCTAATCCCAATACTTGGTCTTGATTTTCAATTGCGATTACAGGAATATTGGGTCTATCCGTATTCAGGCTATTGGAATCACCTAAAAATTGCCCCAGATCGGCCACCCAAACTATTTTTCCCCTGAGGTTTATTGTTCCTAGCAATAGAGGTGAAGCATTGGGAATAGGCGCAATTTCATCCGGAGTTTGTTGTGTTACCTCTGCAATTTCGGTTGCTGGCAGTGCAAATTCCTTGCCCGAAGCTAAATAGAACCGAAGGTGCAACTCACCCTCAGGATTTTCTAAGGGTTGCAGCTCTAAAGAAAGGTCTTGACCGTCACCAAGGAATATATCTGGATTAGTAACCATGTAATTTTAGGACAGTAAATGTTTAAAATATTGGATTTCTGATGTTGCTTGAACTATTTTTCATAGGGACTTTTAAGCTATGCTCTCAGCAACTGCTTAACCGTCCCAATTAATTCCACTGGCTGAAAAGGCTTAGCAATATAAGCATCTGCACCTTGCTTCATCCCCCAATAGCGATCAAACTCTTCTCCTTTCGAAGAACACATAACCACAGGCACATTCTGGGTTTTAGGATCCGACTTCAGACGACGACAAAGTTCATAACCATTCATTCTTGGCATGACAATATCCATTACTACAATGTCCGGATTGAACTTTTCTAGATACTCCAATGCTTCTACTCCATCAGAAGCAACGACAACCTTAAGTCCACTTCCTTTAAGTAGATCTGAAATCATTTGTCTTTGTGCTAAACTATCTTCCACGATTAGAACTTTGCTCATAACACGCTATCTGCAAAAATCCATACTCAATTACTTAAAGTTTACTTTGTGACCAATGAAATTGACGAGCAACCTAAATAAGGGTAGCTGTCAACTAGAGGCTATTATTACTTTCGACAACTTGCTATACAAATAAACCAACAAAGTCCATTTGATAGCTAGTTCATTGACCAAAACATAGGCATTTAAACTTGTTAAAATTTAACACCATGATTCTAGTTGCTTGCCAGTTTTCGACGACTACTGTTACTAGCGCAATGACTAATAGTATTCCTCCAATCTGAAAGAAAATTAACTTTTACGAAAACGAAATTGAAAGATACCTAATAAAACAAGCTTTTATTTGATTGTCTTGATGTTAATTGATATCTTCTTTGCTTCAGAATATACTCTACATTTTCACTAACCGCCACATATATCATTGATTATCAAAAATTTGCAGAATAATCAGATATAAACTTGGCAACCAATTCTGATGCTGGTTATCCTGGATGGGTAGTCACACTGCAATAAATTTATTGATTAGTTTTTTATCGTTCTACAAGAAAGTCATAGCAAAACAAAATTTACATTAATACCCTTAATTTAAGTAGATAATCAGAAGTTTAGTTATAAAAACCGAGGAGATTGCAAGAGTGCGATATCTGGCAGAAATACAAAAACAAAGTAAAGGATTCATGGGTGGTTTTGAAACCAAACTCAAGCTACTAGCTTGTCAAAGAAATGATCGTAGCTGGAGTGTTGTGCCTGGAAATGAGTTTATTGAGAATGATGATATAGGTAATTTGGGGGATGGGGCCCTAGTAATCGTCAATATTACAAATCGTCAAGTCCAGGGCAAAATAGAAACTGCAGCCAAGGAAATGATTGTAATTTTGCAAGGATTCTCCCGGTTATTAGACAAGACAAAAAGTCAAGAAAACGAGATTGAAGGGTGGAAAGAATCTTTAACCATTCAAAGCGAGGAGTTAAGTCGTCGTGAAATAGAGATGGAGAATCGCCTTGAACATTTAGAGCAAATGGAGGCAGAATCTGAAAAGTTTGAGGAGCAACGCCAAGAGATCGCTAGAGCTCGACAAGAAGCAGAGCAAATTAAAACTAAATTTGAGACGAAATCTCAAGAACTAGAACAGGCTTGGGAGCAACTTAGGGGCGAGCAAAATCTTCTAACACAAAAGCTTCGTGATTCTAAGTTGATAGATGAATCCCAAGCGGATGAAATATTAACCTTGCTAGATTCTCTCAAGGCCGAAACAATTCCCACAGAATCGATACAACAAAAACTACAACTTGCTTTCAAAGCTATTGAGGAGCAACAGGGCTTTTTTGCCAAATACTGGCAGGAATTATCACAAAACCAGCAAAATATTCCCAAATCACAGCAGGAATGTTCTCAATGTGAATCTGAATTTCAACAATTTCAGCAAGATTGGGAAGTTTGTGTATCATCAACAGCACAAATGACCGAAAAATTGCAAACGGCCAAGAAATCTTTAGAAATCAAACAAGATTTGCTTAATATTTTGGCATCGCAAGAGCAGGCTCAAACGGAAATTGCCGAATCATTTGACCGTATGGGAATCGAATCTTCAGGAGCTAATTTAGGGCAGCAGTTGGATTTAAAATCTTTAGAAAATACTCCGCTTCCTGAATTGGAAGAAATTGTCGCAAGCCTGCAAAAAGATCTAGAGAAAGTTGCTAAATTTGTCAGTGATCAAGAGGAAGAATTAAGTTGGCAATGCAAAGCCGTAGAGGAGTTAGAACAAAAGATTAACGAAGCTAGTGAATTTGATCGTTTGTCATTAGAACAAGAACTCTCTGAAGAAAAAGAAGCGAAAAAGATGTTGGATAAAACTTTGGTTGGTCAACGTCGTTCACTTAAAGAAAGACACGAAATATTGCTACAACATTCTCGTATTTTGAAACGACGTCAAGGAATCATTGATCTCGATTCTGAATTACCAACTATTGATTTAGAGCCTATCAAAAGGCTTGTCCAGAACAGCAAAGTTAAATTGCAGGAAAAGCAACAACAAATTAATGAAGAAATCCATCAGATTCAACTTGAGATCGAACAGCTAGAAGTAAAAATTCAGCAACAACAAACTAATACAGATAATTTACGACAAGAGGTCATGCAAAAACAAGATGCTTGGCAACAAGCTAAAGTTAGGTTTTCACAAATACAAACTAAAATTGATTTTTACCAAAAGACCCTACAACCATTACAAGATACACTAAATAATTTGCGACAAGATCTAGAAGAGCTGGAAACTTCTGTGGTGGGTGACAACCAAACAGAACAGAGCCAGAACAAAGTTTTAACAGAAATAGATCGCATTATAAAAGAGTTAATTATGATTCCTGACGGAGTCGCTAATTAATAAGGATGAGGGCTATAAGGATAAGGGATAAGGGATGAGGGATAAGGGATAAGGGATAAGAGATGAGGAATAGTGAAGAGTAAAAAATGCTGAGGGGTTCCCAATTTCTGATGGGAGGGTATCTTTTACATATTACTAGTTACCTACTACTTACCTGAAAGGAGGAGCATATAATAGACCTCCGTTAGTCCACAGATTATTCAGACCTCTTTCTAATCCAAAAGGTTGACCAATATTTTTTTCGTAGATTTCCCCATAATTACCCACATTCTTAATGATTCTGGCAGCAAAATCGTTGGGTAATCCCATATCTTCACCTAGATTGCCTACCTGGCCTAAAAAGCGTTGAATTTGAGGATCTTCTGTATTATCAAAACTGCTAAGGTTTGCTGAAGTAATGCCAAATTCTTCAGCCTGCATTAAAGCATAGGTAATCCATTTCACAGCATCAAACCACTGAGAATCTCCATTAGTTACTAGTGGCCCTAAAGGCTCTTTTGATAGCACTACGGTTAACAGTTCATGATCTTGGGGATTGGCTAGCACGGCGCGCCTCGCGGTTAATTGAGAGCGATCGCTGGTAACAGCTTCACAGCGTCCTTGTTCATAGGCAGCATAAACAGCATCGGGGTCGTCAAATACTACGGGTTCATAAGTTACTCCCAATTTTCGCATTCGATCAGCTAAATTCTGTTCTGTAGTAGTTCCTGACAAGGCACAAATCGACTTTTCATTAAGATCCTCTAGTTTTTTAATATTACTAGCCTTGGTGATCATAATGCCTTGCCCATCATAGAAGGTCGTGGGAGCAAATTCCATCCCGGCAGCGGTGTCACGGTTTAATGTCCAGGTAGTGTTGCGGCTTAAGAGATCGACTTCTCCTGAGATGACTGCGGTAAAGCGTTCTGTGGCGCTCAGGTCTCGAAATTCAACTTGGTTGGGATCGTCAAATAATGCTGAAGCGATCGCACGACAGACATCCACATCCATGCCAGAATATTCGCCATCTTCGTTAACAAAACTAAAGCCTGGTAATTGACCATTAACTCCGCAAACCAAACTTCCTCGGTTTTTCACGGTTTCTAGGCGACTGTTAGTTGTCGATTGTTCTGTATTGTTGTCACTACTAGTGCCACAACCACCTATGGACAGAGCCAATAATCCTGTAATGAGAAGAGAACTCAATTTTTGATTGAAAGTGCTTTTTTTAGCCATGCTTGATTGATTTAATTGCAAGTTTTTTATAAACTTTAATTCTATTAGTTTAGAGGAGTTTGGAAGTCTCTTTCCAGACTTGATGTTACTTGAAATTAGGTTCAATTGCGGCAAAAAATATTAAAAAGTTTGCTATAATTCTGTTTCGATGTTCACCAATCCAGAGAAAGTGGTAATCTGTTATAATCCAATTCCCCGAGTCTATCATCAGAATTAACACTTAAAGTCTTGGGTGCGTAGCTCAGCGGATAGAGCAACCGCCTTCTAAGCGGTCGGTCGAAGGTTCAAGTCCTTCCGCACCCGTTATTTAGTTATCAGTTAACACCCATCAGTTATCAAGTCTCGGATCAAGGTACATGCCGACCCGGTTTTAGTTGAAAATTGATTAAAGAGTTAACTAATTAGTACAATTGGTTTCAGCTCACAACGATATGTGTTGAGAGATTGGTTATTGGTTACTAATAAGTATTAAGTATTAATTTGGAGCTAGATAAAGTGAGCGATCAAACAGCAGAAAATAAAATAGAAGATAATCCTCAAGAGGAAAAAAACTCTAAAGCTCGTCAGCTACTGGGAATGAAGGGTGCTGCTGCTGGAGAGACTAATATTTGGAAAATTCGCTTGCAATTGATGAAGCCAATTACTTGGATACCCTTAATTTGGGGTGTCGTTTGTGGTGCCGCTTCTTCTGGTAATTTCACCTGGTCAATTGAGAATATTTTTACCGCAGCAGCTTGTATGCTGTTATCTGGACCACTGATGACTGGTTACACCCAGACGATTAATGACTTTTATGATCGCGAAATTGATGCCATCAATGAACCCTATCGCCCCATTCCTTCTGGAGCCATCTCGATTCCTCAAGTGGTAACTCAGATTATTATTCTGCTTGTGGGTGGTTTGGGTTTATCCTATGTTCTGGATTTAGTAGCGGGACATGATTTTCCTGTAATGTTCTGTCTCACTTTAGGTGGTGCGTTTGTCGCCTATATCTATTCTGCGCCACCGCTGAAGCTCAAACAAAATGGTTGGTTGGGCAATTATGCTTTGGGTTCTAGTTATATTGCCTTACCTTGGTGGGCAGGTCATGCTCTTTTCGGGGAATTAAACTGGACGATTGTGATTCTAACCCTGATTTATAGTTTTGCGGGCTTGGGTATTGCGGTCGTTAATGATTTTAAAAGTGTGGAAGGCGATCGCACTTTAGGATTGAAGTCGCTGCCTGTAATGTTTGGGATTACAACTGCAGCCTGGATTTGCGTCATCATGATCGATACTTTTCAAATCGGGATTGCTAGCTATTTAGTTGTTATTCATGAAAATATCTATGCGATTATCTTAGGCGTATTGATCCTACCTCAAATGATCTTCCAAAATATTTATTTTCTTCGTGATCCTTTAGAAAATGATGTCAAATACCAAGCTAGTGCCCAGCCATTTTTAGTTTTTGGCATGTTAACTGCTGGTTTGGCCTTAGGACATGCGGGAATTTGATATTCTTTGCTAATAGCTAATGGCTAATCCCCCAATTCCCCATCTCCCTATGCTCCCATACAACCTAACAGGAAAGTTAAGAAATAGCTTAGTTGAATTAAGCGGGAACTGGGATAGAACCTAAAATTTCTTCCACTACAGTTTCTGCTGTTCTGCCAGAAAATCGGGCCTGGGGTTCCATTAATAATCTATGAGCGATCGCAGCTACTGCTATTTCTTTCACCTGTTCTGGGGTGACAAATTCCTGTCCATCAAACAAAGCTAAGGCTTGAGACAACTTCATTAAAGCTAGAGAAGCTCTGGGGCTTGCTCCTAATTGCACTCCTGAAGAGGAACGAGTGGCATTTACGATATCGACAATATAGCGTTTGATTTCTGCTCCTACTCTGATTTTTTTTACCTGTTCCTTAAGTGCGATCGCGTCTGCCAAGGAAACACAAGCCTGCGTTCGCTCGATTGGATGAGCTTGGATTTGTTCGGTAAGAATTCTCACCTCTTCTTCGGGGGAAATATATCCCAAACTGAATTTAACAGCAAAGCGATCTATTTGAGCTTCGGGCAGGGGGTAGGTGCCATGAGAACCCACAGGATTTTGGGTTGCAATGGTAAAAAAGAGATCTTTCAGTTGCCTTATCTGACCATCAACACTGACTTGAGACTCGGCCATTGCTTCGAGCAAAGCGGATTGAGTCCGAGGAGAAGCCCGGTTTATTTCGTCGACTAAGACAATATTGGCGAAAATTGGTCCTTCATGAAACCGAAAAGAGCGATCGCTTTGATCAAAAATCGAGATCCCCAGAATGTCTGAAGGTAAAAGATCTGGGGTGAATTGAATTCGTTTGAACTTAGCATCAATCGAAAAGGCCAATGCTTTAGCTAAAGTAGTTTTCCCCGTGCCAGGATAATCTTCCAACAGCACATGTCCTCCACTAGCAAAAGCAGCAAGAAGAGTTCTAATGGCCCCAGACTGGTCTTTAATCACCTTCTGCAGATTATTCGCAATTTTCTGGTAAGTTTCTCTGCCAGATAACTCAAATCTTGTCGTTGCGACCTTAGCCATATTCCTGTCAGTGAATTAAAGATTATACGCATTATTATCTTTCCCATTTTTCCCTGATTGATTTTGGTCTAAATTCGGATGGATAGTTAAAAAGCCAAAAGCTAAGATAAACAAGACGAATAGATATCAAGTATTATCCATGAAACACTATCAAAAAGCTCTTCGTGTTCAAACTACTGGAAAATCTCTTCATAAAATAACTAACAAAATAGAAAGAATTGTCGCTGAATCTAGTATTGAAACGGGTTTATGCACCATCTTTGTGCGTCATACTTCTGCCTCTTTAGTTATCCAGGAAAATGCCGATCCGGATGTCCTTGAAGACTTAGCTAATTTTTTTGCCAAATTGGTTCCCGAAGACTCGATGGCCTATATACATAATGCCGAAGGCCCCGATGATATGCCAGCTCATATTCGCTCGGCTTTAACCCACACTTCTGAACAAATTCCGATCGCAGATAGCCGACTCGTTTTGGGTATTTGGCAAGGTATCTATCTTTGGGAACATCGCCAACGGAGTCACCAACGAGAGATTGTCGTACATATTAGCGGAAGTTAACTCATTCAACTTAAATTTAAATATCTATAATCTTGCGATAAACACCAGAGAATGTAAGAATTATAAGAAAATAGAAGAAACTATACAATTCATATTCTTTATTTAATTTTCCAGAATCTACTTCATAATTTTATTCACATCTAGGAGAAAAACCGATGACTGTTGAGACCATTCAAGAATCTAGCCAAGAATCGAGCACTGCTTTATCCATTCCCCAGACCCTATTGCCTGGAAATAGACCTATTGAACCTAGTCACCTTGAGATCGTAAAAACCTACGCATCAGTGGGTTCTGCTCGTCCTGTAACCAAAAGTGGCATGAAGATCAGTAGCACTATGGTTATTTCGGGAAATCGTCCTATTGCATTGAGTAGCCTACAAGTTAGCGACACTTTAGTTATTATGGGAAATCGTCCTGTTGCTTCTAATGAAATTGACGATGCCACAACTTTAATGGGATATCTTGATTAGTTTTGCTAATTTTTACCCTTGAATGGGTGTTAATTTAAATGAATTTATTTTGGTGGGTTCTGTCCCACTTTTTTTATGTCTGTATAGTATATTAATTATTATTAAGAAAAGTAAATATTATTTCTTCGTTCCTAAATCCTTTATTTTTATGATTTCGACAACTACTATAGACAAAACTGCTAAAACCTGGAGTTGGAGAGGTTTTCCCATTACTTACCAGCAGAGTGGTGACCGTGGTCCAGCAGTAGTATTAGTCCATGGCTTTGGTGCTTCTTGGGGACATTGGCGAAAAAATTTACCTGTTTTGGGTCAAGATTATCGTTGTTATGCGATTGACTTAATTGGTTTTGGTGGCTCAGCTAAACCAATTCCAGGAGAAGAGATTGCCTATACGTTCGAAACTTGGAGTCAATTAGTAGCAGATTTTTGTCGGGAAGTAGTCGGGAGTGTAGCTTTTTTAATCGGGAATTCTATTGGCTGTGTGGTGGCTATGCAAACAGCCGTTGATCATCCAGAAATCGTGCAAGGGGTTGCCGCAATTAACTGTTCTCTGAGATTGTTACATGATAGCAAAAGAGCAGAACTGCCTTGGTTTCGTAGTTTTGGAGCCTCGTTGATGCAAAAATTACTAGCCAAAAGAGCGATCGGAAATTTGTTCTTTAAACAAATAGCTAAACCCCAAGTTGTCAAAAAAATCCTCCTGCAAGCTTATCGTCGCCCCGAAGCTGTGACAGATGAATTAATTGAAATTTTGATGACTCCTGCTATGGATGAAGGTGCAGCAGATGTTTTTTGTGCTTTTACCCGTTATTCTCAAGGGGCTTTGCCCGAAGAGTTACTCCCCAATTTAAATTGCCCAACTATTTTATTATGGGGAACAGAAGATCCTTGGGAGCCAGTGGAAATGGGCCAAGAACTGGCAAAATTTTCTACGGTAGATGAGTTTATTGCCTTAGAAGGCTTGGGTCACTGTCCCCAGGATGAAGCCCCAGAAATTGTTAATCCTATCCTAAAAAAATGGATTGATTCAGTTGATCAATCCCTGTAATATACTTCAAGTTTATTATCATTAACAATCTTTTATCAGTGCCTATGCTGATTAGTCGATAAAATAATTTTCTGTTGAGGTAACTATGGGTTCTCCATCTGGAGTCGGCACGAAGTCAATTCCTTCAACATCGGTGAGACCCATTCCATTAGTATCACCATAGCTATGATTGCCTCCCTCTTGCAAGGTTAGTTTAGCAATCACTTCATTATTGTCATCATTACCAACTAAAATATTATTGCCAAAATCCCAGCCCAAGGCTTCAATCTTAACGCTGCTAATATTTTCTAAACCATCCTCTTGAGATTGATCAGTAATTGTGATGATTTCTCCTGTACTGGGGTTAACTTCATAAGTTTCGTCATCATCATTATCTGTCACAAACAGCCTGCCATCTGGCGCATGTTCAATATCTTCTGCTTTAGAAGACTCTTCACCTAAACCTTGAATAGTTCCTATGGCCTGGGGAGTTCCATTGCTGTCAACGTTACTAACACTACCATCACTTTTACTAATTTTATAGAGTTTGTCATGCACCGTCTGATCGCCATTATTATAATCTTTGAGTAAAGCGATTAAATCACCAGTTAGAGGATCTATGGATAGTCCCGATACATTATCTCTACTACTATCACAAGGAATTTGAATTGCACCTAAAATATCCACCACATTATCCCCACTACCTAGCAGTAGAGCATCTTGGATATTAAAGGACATTAAGGTAGCACAATATCCTCCAGGATTTTCAACACCCAAAATATCATCTAACGCCATATACATAGTGCCATCTTCATCTAGAGTCATGGCTTCAATATTGGAGCCAATAATTTCGATATTGCCATTATTATTCCATTTCAGTTGACCATAATCAGTAAATCCATTTAAAGTCGTATAGTCCTCAAAAGAAAAGAGCTGTCCGTCATCTTCATCAATTCCCCACAGCCGCGGGGTAGTAGATTGGGCTTGTGCTTGAGAATCTTGATTGATGAAAGTTGGAACCGTACTAACTCCAGTTATTAAGATGGCTAAAAGACTAGTAGCTGCAAATTTGATTGACTTAGTATATTTAAATGACATGATTATTGATCTGAATAATGATAGTGTTTGTAAAAAATAATTAATTCTCTATGTAGAAAATAGCGAATAATTCGCATACTATACATCCGTATTTCTTCGAAAGATTAGGTAAATATATTGTGAATAAGGTCTAAGGAAAATACAGATTTTTAAGTTTATTATCAAAAAAAATGCATTTTAAAGTATGCCTGAAAAGGGTTTCTGAGATTCAGTGACACGACTTGATAATTTTATGGTCTAGTCAGGACTGGTGTTAGGTTTTAGGTAGTAGGTTTTAGGTAAAAAAAAGTCATATTTTGATTTAGATCGGAGAATATTTTAGGTATAAAGAATTTTTATCCCTATAACTGCTGGATTCATCGTTTTTCGGGATTTCCCTAACGCCTAACACCCAACACCTAAAACCTTTTACTCGCAATTAACTTAATTTTGCCAAGTCGTGTCAGTGATTTCAACGATGACAACTCGACATGCTGACGATAGCTCAATAACTATTGCGGTATATTAGTAGTTCTCAATGAAGTTGCAAATAACTTGCCGGGTGAATTATTTGGCTTTCTCAACTTTTGCTTTAGTTTAATTAGGGTTTGCTGAAAAAGTGAGAGGAAAGGTTAACTGCAATAAAACTGTTTAACAAGTAATCTTTTCTGATAGCAAATAAGCTTTAATATCAAGTTTAATTATATAAAACTCACAAATAAAGTCTAATTTATATGGATTCATTAATGAGA
>NZ_ALVZ01000089.1 GCF_000332055.1 Xenococcus sp. PCC 7305
TGTTGTGTCAATGCTTTTCTTTCCTCTTAGTAGGAAACTAATAGAAAAACTCTCAAAATACAAAAAAATCATATTTCGAGAGTTTTTCTATTCCTAAAAGGTAGATTTTCTTCCTTGCTCTTTTTCACTGGTGCCCCAATAAGGGGGCGAGTTAAACTAAGCCGAAGGGTCGCCCCCAATAACTATCATTAGTAAATTTTTGAGCCACTAAACTTACTACTTCTGCCATAGCATCGGCTGATAGTTTTCACTTTTCCCCATTAAGCATGATATGTATTCTTTAACTTGTAGTTTTAAGCAAGTTCGCAAAGTAACTTTCCTTTGAGTTGGAGGATGGGTAAGTTCTGTTGAGAGTTTTTCAGACCAATATTTGAGAAACTTTTTTAATGACTCCTGTTTTAGGTACACTGCGCCTTTTTCGTCAGGTAAAGTAAAATCTTCTTGGGAAAAGATCTTTTTGTTGACGAAATAAACTATTAAAGAATCTACTATCTGAGCGCGAAACTCTTCCATTAGATCTAAAACTAAAGCAGGATGATGATTTCTGGGAGTATGAAGATTTCCGTAATCTGTATGAAGTCCTGCTAACTGTATCGTAGAGATCAGCTCTTGACATAAAAGAGTGTAACCAAAACCCAATAAGCTATTGATCGGATCTTTCGGAGGACGCAAAGTTCTTTGGTTAAAGGAGAATTCTCCTTTAAATAACTTACTTAATCCCTGAAAATAGATCCTGGCTCCTTTACCTTCATAGCCTCTTAATGATGCTAGCGGCGGATGAACATCTAGACATTTAATAATTTTCTTGAGTTCTGTGATTGTTTTGTTTGTTACTTCATTAGGACGTCGGCGATTAATCCGCATTAATAGAATTCGCGCATTTCGCAGTTTAGCTCGAACAATAATTTCAGCCTGTTGACGAACAAAATTTTCATTTTCGGCTCTCCTAACTTGTTCTGTTAGATAGGTAACCTTTGATTGTGTTTTTGATTCTAGGCATCCTAAGTAGTATCCTTGAGACGAGTAGTAAATTATGGGAATTTTTCGAAATAAAGCTGTTTGTACTGCACCATGAGATAAATGACAGTATCCAAAAAGAATAATATTGGTCACTTCTCTGACAGGAACTTGGAACAAAAGTTTTTTTTGCTGTAAAACCTGAAATTTTTGATGCTGTACTTTGAGATAAGAACCATATTCTAAGACATATATAGTGGCCATATTGGAGAAAAAATAGATGAGAGTAATTTTTAAACATATTTTTCCATCGCAATGGAAGAGGGCTATTCCTAACAGTTTGTGGGGGATATACTCAATCGCTAGAAGCCCGATTATTAGGTTGACCCCCGTCGATGCTTTATGAGGTAAGGGTTTCAGTCGATTCATCTCAAGCTTATTAAGAAGTATTCTTAATTATTCCTATGGTTTGTTTCAGCCCGCGAAAATTCTGTGTACAATCTCTCTATGAGCGTGGTTTTTCAGAAACAGTCTTTCCTCTTAGTAGGAAATTAATAGAATGGAAACGCAAGAGCTACAATAGCTCTGCCCTGGGGATCTTTTGTTGCTTTCCTCTTAGTAGGAAATTAATAGAATGGAAACTATAGGCGTCACCACCTGATAACACGGCCATCCGGATTCTTTCCTCTTAGTAGGAAATTAATAGAATGGAAACTTACGGTAACGCCTGCACTCACAGCATCAATTGTTAATCTTTCCTCTTAGTAGGAAATTAATAGAATGGAAACTTCAGCCTTTTCACTGTTGACATTTTTCCAAATCTGCATGCTTTCCTCTTAGTAGGAAATTAATAGAATGGAAACAGAGATTGTTTCACTCTCAGAATCGATTTCAACGATCTTTCCTCTTAGTAGGAAATTAATAGAATGGAAACGAGGAGCGGGGGTCAGTCAGGGAGATAGGCTAAGCTAAATCCTTTCCTCTTAGTAGGAAATTAATAGAATGGAAACCAAATCAGCCATTTTTTTTAACATTGGATATATAGTCCCGCTTTCCTCTTAGTAGGAAATTAATAGAATGGAAACAAAAATATTGCCATCCCGAATGCTGAGAGCAG
>NZ_ALVZ01000090.1 GCF_000332055.1 Xenococcus sp. PCC 7305
GAAATTGTCAGACCACTGCTATAGAGGAGCTACAGAAATCTCGTTCAGTGAGATTGTTAAGTTTTTTATCACTCCCCTAGCTCTTCACGTTACGTCACCCCCTATCTTAAAAATACAGAGAAGTAGAAGAAACGAAAACATCATGTACAGTATTGGAGAATATGCTCGCATCGCCCAGGTTTCTAAACGATTGCTGCGTTACTACGATGAAATAGGTTTGTTTCAACCTATCAAAATAGATCGCGAAAGCGGACATCGTTACTATAGTGCAACTCAACTGCCAGAACTCAATCGCATTCTGGCATTAAAAGATCTAGGAATATCACTAAATCAGATTCAAAGGTTTGTCCGAGATGATATTTCTCCTACAGAAATTCAGGGGATGTTGTCTCTAAGAAAAGCAGAGTTAGAACAGCAGGTGTTAGAAGAACTACAACGCATTCGGACTATTGAATCTCGTCTTAAGCAAATTCAAGAGCGAGATAGCTTAGTAAAGGATGTAATAGTCAAACAAGTTCCCGAACAAAGACTGATCGGACTACGCAAAGTTTTACCAACAAATAATTCAGGAGAAGAACTGTTTGGGTCTTTGATCCATGCTCTTCCTGGGAAGAATAATAGCACCTATGGAGCGATGACTGTTGTTGTACATGGAGATGGTATAACGAGCGAGCGCACCGATCTTGAAGTGGGACGGTTACTCCATAAAACCAATCATGCTCCCATAACTACTTATGACGGTCTGATTCTAGATAAGCGATCGCTACCGGGAGCAACAATGGCAACCTTGATTCCGCCAACAGACTGCTGTGCCAGACTTCTAGGACACAACGCGATCGGCGAGTGGGTTGAAGCCAATCATTATGCTTTTGCGGGTGCTGTAAGGTTAGTTTTTCTGGAATTGCCCAAACATCCAGGAGATTTAGACTATGTAGCGGAAATTCAATTCCCCATCCGCAAACGAGAAGTAGATCTTAACTTGCTGTCAGCATAGCAATGCGATCGCACAGCGCCTCGCCAAGGGCGAGATCGGCAAGAAGTAAATATTAGTGTCGAGATTGTTAAATTCATCAATATTGTTTCAAAACAGAATTATGAACATGATTGCTAGCAACAAAACCATCGGCATGGATGTTAAAGCTTTGCTTTCAACATTATGGATTTTTGTACTGTTTAATATGATTTTCCGAGATCTTCATGAGTTTGGTAGACCTGGCTTTCTAGAAGAAATTATGACAGGAATCGTCAACGGCGTTCAAATAACTGAAGAACTTATGCTGCTAGGCGGAATTATGGCGGAAGTTCCGATTTCTATGGTTCTCCTCTCGCGGGTGTTGAAGTATCGAGTAAATCGCTGGGCAAACATCATGGTAGGTGCAATAACGATCGCATTTGTTATCAATAATGGAGTCAAAGATCTCGACGATATATTCTTTGCAGCTATAGAAATTGTTGCTCTGGCACTAATTGTCTGGTGTGCTTGGAAGTGGCGTAAACAATAAGCTTGAGACAATCATATCTTGGATCGAAAACAACTTCACTATTAAGAATTTTATTTAACAAAAGCTAGATATCACAGACCAAAAATCATGAAAGCAATGGAATGGACAATCGGATGGTGGCGAGTCTCTCTTCAACGAGTTTATCCTACAGTCTCTCAACTGTCTCAAACCTATGATAAGGCTTCTTTTCAGTGGCATGAGCATCTTCGTCTTCTAGGATATTGCCATGCCTATAGGAAGCTGTGGCAATCACTGAAAGATGCTAATGTTCTGCCTCACTGGCAAGACAATTTGAAAATTTGTGACTGTGGAATTGGCACAGCAGCATTTAGCCTGGCATTTGCTCAAACTATCGATCCAAAAACGCAGATTACTGGAGTTGATATTTCGCCTCAAATGCTTAAAATTGCTCATCAAAAACTAAGTCAAACAAACATTAGTCATCAAATCTATCAACGTGATGTGAGAAGTTTGCCATTTGCAGACGAATGCTTCGATGGGGTCATTAGTGCCCATGTACTCGAACACTTGCCTAATCCAGAACAGGGGTTAAAGGAAATAGTAAGAGTTTTACGTCCAGGAGCACCATTAATTATTGCTGTTACTCAGCCTAAATTTATAGGCAGGTTAATTCAGTGGCATTGGGGAAATAGTTGTTTTTCTCAAAAAGAACTTTCCGAATTGATGTATGAGGTAGGACTGATAAATTTGAAGTTTTTTCCCTTTCCAGTGGGACTAACTCGTCTCACGAGCTTTGTTGGTATCGGATTTAAAAACTGAACGTAACACAGAAGCAGTAACTGCATCAGAAAAAGTTGTGATTATTCTATGAGTTTATCTATGAAAGCAATTGTCTTAACAAAATATGGTTCATCAGAAGCTCTTCAGTTTCGAGAAGTAGCTAAACCCATACCTAAAGATAACGAGGTTTTGGTTAAAATTCATGCTACATCTATCAATGACTGGGACTGGTGTTTAATGAGGGGAACTCCATTTTACATCCGCTTGTTATGTGGGCTTCTCAAGCCAAAAGTTCAAATACCTGGGGTTGATATTGCTGGAGAGGTGGTAGCAATTGGCAAAAATGTTAGTCAACTAAAGCCTGGCGATAGAGTTTATGGAGATCTATCCGAAAATGGTTTTGGTGGTTTTGCGGAATATGCTTGTGCTCCTGTAACTACTTTAGCTTTGATGCCTAAAAATATGTCCTATATTGATGCAGCAGCCATACCCCATGCAGCGATGTTAGCTTTACAGGGTCTACGGGACTTAGGAAAAATTCAACCAGGACAAAAGCTTTTAATCAACGGTGCTGGTGGGGGTGTTGGTACTCTGGGAGTACAAATTGCCAAATCGATAGGAGTTGAAAATATCACAGGTGTCGATTGTTCAAACAAGTTAGACATGATGCGATCTCTTGGATTTGATCGCACCATTGATTATCAACAAGAAGATTTCACCGAAAACGAACGGAATTATGATTTAATTCTCGATCCTAAAACTAATCGCTCGATCTTTAAGTATTTGCGGGTATTAAAACCTCATGGAACTTATGTTACTGTGGGCGGGGAAACACCTCGGCTTTTGCAAGCTTTATTTCTTTTCCCAATTATTCGTTTTTTCTTGAAGAAAAATGTACTCGTTCTCGCTTTGAAACCAAACAAAGATTTAGATTACATCAAAGAATTATTTGAAGCTGGACAAATTAAGCCCGTAATAAAATCCTTCTACAAGTTGAGTGAAGTACCTGAAGCCATTCAGCATTTTGGAGAAGGAAATCATCAGGGAAAAGTCATCATAACCCTAGAAAGTAATCTTTAAACTCAACAAAAAAAATATTTTTTTGTTTTTAAAAATGTCCCTCGATCTTCGCGTTACGTCACGCCCTATCTTAAAGATACAGAGAAGTAGAAGCAACGAAAATATCATGTATAGCATTGGAGAATATGCTCGTATTGCACAAGTTTCTAAGCGATTGCTGCGTTACTACGATGAAATAGGTTTGTTTCAACCTATCAAAATCGAGCGTGAAAGCGGGCATCGTTACTATAGTGCAACTCAACTGCCAGAACTCAATCGCATTCTGGCATTAAAAGATTTGGGAATATCACTAAATCAGATTCAAAGGTTTGTCCGAGACGATATTTCTCCCACAGAAATTCAGGGGATGTTGTCTCTAAGAAAAGCAGAGTTAGAACAACAGGTGTTAGAAGAACTACAACGCATTCGGACTATTGAATCTCGTCTTAAGCAAATTCAAGAACGAGATAGCTTAGTAAAGGATGTAATAGTCAAACAAGTTCCCGAACAAAGGTTTGTTTCCGCCCGTAAGGTTTTATCTCAGGTAGAGTCTCCAGATGATTTCTTTTGGGCTGTGTTGAATGTTCTGACACAAGGAGATCGAGGTAGCAAAGGCAAGATGACCATAATCTTTCATGAAGATGGCATCGAAAGTGACTATATTGATATGGAATTTGGCAAGTCTCTAGATCGTTCTAGTCGTCTAGCCCTAGCTAATCATAATGGTATAACTTTGACCGATAAGTCTCTATCCTCGGCAACGATGGCAACCTTTGTACCTCAAACGAAAGATTGTTCTAAGCTACTTGGTTACAATGCGATTGCTTCCTGGGTGGAAGCAAATCACTACGATTTAGCAGGTCCAGTCAGGCTAGTATTTTTGGAACTGCCCAAACAGCCAGGAGATGATGATTACGTAATGGAAATTCAGTTCCCTGTTCGTAAGCGGGAAGTAGAGCTTAACTTACAATCGCTAAATTAAATTTGAAGTCAAGGATACACAGCGATAGATCTTCCGCGAATTTCAGCATGATCTATTTGGTTATTATTTGGCGGTATTTTACTGCTGAAATCTTGCCCTATATCCTGTTGCTTTGGTTTAGAAAATAATAATTTCAAAAAAAAGCTAAAAAATAAATAGGAGATTATGATGAATCAGTCTGTTAAATTTTGGGACAAGATTGCCGATAAATATTCTAAACAACCTATTGTTGATGAGGCATCTTATCAAAAGAAATTGCAAATTACCCAGGAATACTTCAAACCAGACATGGAAGTGCTTGAGTTTGGTTGTGGTACGGGATCGACAGCCATTATTCACGCACCCTACGTCAAACATATTAAAGCGATCGATTTCTCTTCGGAAATGATTGAAATTGCCAAAGGTAAGGTAGAAAACCGAGATATTAGTAATGTCACTTTTGAACAATTAACTATCGAAGAATTAGAAGTAGAAGAATGTAGCTATGATGCTGTATTAGGACTCAATATTTTGCACTTACTAAAAAATAAAGAGAAAATAATCGCCAAAGTCTATAAAATGCTCAAACCAGGCGGAATTTTCGTTACCAGTACAGTTTGCCTGGGAGATAAGATGAAGTGGTTTAAGATTATCGCGCCGATTGGAAAATTCTTTGGTTTGATGCCATTGGTTAAGGTTTTTACTACGAAAGAATTGTTAGACAGTTTAATCGATATTGGTTTTGCGATTGACCATCATTGGCAACCAAGCAATAGTCAAGCTGTGTTCAAAGGGCTATTTATCGTAGCGAAAAAGTCTAAGTAAGAAATATAACAATGAAGAGAGTCGCTGTATTTGGTAATACTGGAGGCGGTAAGTCTACTCTGAGCAAGCGTCTGGCTCAAACGACTGGCTTACCTTTGGTTGCATTAGATCTCGTTCAATACAAACCAGGAGGGAAAAAAATTCCTGACGAAGAGTATAAAACCGCCCACACAAAAATTTTACAACAAGAGCGTTGGATTATCGATGGATTTGGTTCGTTAGATACGGTATGGAAAAGATTAGAAGCAGCAGACACTTTAGTCTATATCGATCTGCCAGTTATCCAGCATTATTTCTGGATCACAAAACGATTTATCAAAGGTTTTTGGGTAGCACCCGAAGGTTACCCTCAAAATAGTCCGTTAGTCAAAAGTACCTTAAATGCCTATTACATAGCTTGGCTATGTCACCGAAAGCTTACGCCTAAATATCGCGAGTATGTTGAAAAGGCAAAGTCAACCAAGCAAGTGTTCCATCTTCAATCTATTGCAGATATAAAGGAGTTTTGGCGATTGATTACAATGGCATCCGAGTGACAATTAAGCCAAATCTATATTCCGAAGATTACAGAAAACTGACATCAACGAATCGCACCTACTCACACCCCAATGTCCACTAACTTATAAAATAGGAGACGTCTTTAAACACATCTAATATACTGTTTAGAAAATCGTTTTTCTGGTAATTAGTAGACAGTCTGTCTCTTTATCTAGTTAGTAGACAATAGTTAAATTAAGCAAGAGAAAGCTAATGGTAGCTTAGGATAATCTCTTGACAGTAAATTAATGTAACAAAATGCATAAAAGTCATAAATATTACAGGAGTAAGGATTGAGAGGAGATGATTCTTATCGCAAGGAGAGAAATTGATTGGTTTCAAAAATTTACTGGCAAGCCAAAATATGGGCAATCCTTCATGATCCCCCTTTAAAAACTCTTACTACAGCATCTCAGTTCTTAGGTCGTGAAGGAGCATGGCAAGAATTAGACTGTATGGAAGGCTGGTCATCGCCCAAAAAATCGAATACAACACAAATTTTCTCCACAACTTGGCTCAAAGAGCATATTGGAAGTTCTGATTTGATTGCTTCTGCCAGTGATCGCTGTGCGGTAACTCAATTAAAAAGTTGGCAAAGTTCTATACTCTACAAAAAAAATGGCACGGGTTTAACCATTACTCACTTACTTTCAGGAGAAAAACGACAATTTACTTTAATACCAGAACTGGCACGACTGCTAGAAACTAATCAAAAACAGAATTTAACTCTATTAGAATCAGAGCCTTTAGAAGAAATTGCCCATTGGCCAGATCCCCAGCAAGTATTTTGGTATTTATGGCGTTGTTATCCTGAGTTATTAACTCAAAAATTACAACCAGAAATTCATCTACTACCAGCTGATACGAGAATTCCTGACGCTTCACTATGGAGTCATGTCAGCATGACCTCTGCTTTAGCAGGCAGTTTAGCGGGATATTACCAAGACGATCATACTTACCCTAAATATAAGCAGCAAAATAGCAATTATTCTCGGCCTCATATAATTCACTTTAGCTTTAGTCCCGTCCAAGAAGTAATCAAATTCAGTCGCAAAATGAGGGATTTTTGGGCTGGTTCCTGGTTGATACATTATTTATCGGCCAAGGTTTGTTGGAAACTTGCCAATACCTATGGCCCGGATACCATTATCTACCCTTGCCTTTATCAACAACCAATTATCGACCATTGGTTAAGCAATAAATATTCAGACCTGGCTCAATTTATTGAACAACCTAAAAACCATCAGCTCCTTACCGCCGGATTTCCCAATGTCATCGTCATGGTGCTGCCGAATAACGGGAAAAATTCTGCTGACCCCAAAGATAATCCCGTTTATGCAGCAGTCAAATTAGCAAAAGATACTTTGCAAGCTGAATGGAGAAATTTAGGAGCAGAAACTAAAAATTCCTTAGATCGTAGTCTTTGGTCAAAGATAGACCCTAAAACCTGGGATAGCTGGCTTAAATGTCAATGGCAATTTTATAGTGCCGGACTCCCTTTGGGTTGCCCCGAACAAAATCTCAAGCAAAATCCCTCAATAAAAGATCCTGATAATTCTTCGCAAAAAATTGACAATCCTGAATACAGTGTATGGCTCGACCAACAAAACGCTTTAGCTAATCCTTTAGAACCATTATTATCGGAAGCTGAAAATCAGTTTTTTCGTCAAGTATTTGATCTCGTCGATGATGAAAATGAACCAACTTCTGAAAAACCTGGTGGCTACTATGCTTATAAGGGGCTAATCAACGTTGGTACTTGGTGGGGTAGTTTATTAGATCAACTAAGATCTGAGTTAGATGCGGTTAAGCAGGGGCGTAACTGGAAAATTCCCACTGTTTATGGACCGAGATCTACTATTTCGGGTCTTGGCCCGGTAATTAACACCCAGACAGCTAATCGTGACAATCATTGGGCTACCGAAGGGGATACCCAAGCTTTTTGGTCAAAACAAAAAGGGTTATTTGATGGCAGGGAAGAGTTAAACGCCACCGAAGTAATCAAGCGTTCTCTGCACCGCATCTTACTCAAAAAAATATTAGGTGTTACAGAAGAAAAATCGCAACAAAATTATTATCCCGACCTGACTTCCGGAGTTGCTGGTTGGTTAAAACAATTAGAATTACAAGGTCAGCTATCAACTATCGATGCCTATAATTCCCACTGTCAGATAATTCTCGATAAATTTAATTGGATTAATAAAAGGGAGCTGCGTTGGGGGATTCCCTGGATTACTAAAAATCACAATAATTGGTTAAATCCCAGGTTATTAAATTCTGGTTGGCTCTGGGAAGATTATCCGCAATCGAAAACTTCTCAAGCTGCTGATGCAGAAGTATTGAGCGAACTAAAACAAACTATATCTGGTTTTTTTAAAGGGGATAATAATCCCACAGATTGGTATGTAATTGCCGCTGGGGATGGCGATGGCATGGGTCAATGGCTTAGTGGTCAGTATCTCTTGCCCTATGAGAATTATATTGCGCCAGCGTTGATTAGGCGGATTCAACAAGATCAGAGCCGCATCCCAGAGCATTTCAAATTACCATTACAAGATTTTTTGCAGATTAAAAAGCGGATGGGGCCCTCTACCCATAGTGCTTTTAGCCGTTCTCTATTAGATTTTGCTAACCGTCTTGTTCCCTATCTCACAGAGGAAAGATATGCCGGACGACTTATTTACTGCGGTGGTGACGATATCCTCGCTTACACTAATCTCTGGGAATGGGATGATTGGCTCTGGGATATTCGCGAATGCTTTCATGGAGCCCCAGATCCCCAAGAACAGTTTGATAATGATGGTGATTACTGGAGCCCAAAATTAAACAATACGGCTGAAGATTTAAAGGAATTACCGAAACGTCCTCTCTTTACTCTAGGTTCTAAGGCTACTGTCAGTTTTGGCATCATTATTGCTCATCAATCAGTTCCTCTGGCAATCTCTTTGGAAAATCTCTGGGAAGCTGAAGCTGAAGCTAAAAAGCATCAATATCGAGATCGCTTTGATAAGCAACAAATCAAGGATGCTGTCCAAGTCAGAGCGATTTTTGGCAGTGGCAATATTCTCAAGGCTACCGCTAAGTTTCAAGTCTTTAGTTACTGGAGAGATCTGGTCGAATTAGCTAATAATTCAACTATTTTCAATAGTGGATTATTTGAGCAAGCAGTGGAGATCTGGACTCAACATCCTGCACCACATAAAGGAATCAAGGATTGGGTCAAAGTTTTTTGCTCTCGGCGAGATGTTCTTCAATTTAATTCTCAAGACCAAAAACAGAGAGCAGAGATTAATCAATTTCAAGATTACCTAGAAAAATTCATCTCCGAGTCCTGGCAACAAAACCCCGAAGACAAGATTGATAGAGAAATTAAAAATTGGCTCAAGTTAGCAGCCTTTTGTCTGAGAAATCGAGATATTCAATTCCACAATTCCCCGAGTAATTAGCAATGTACTGGTACAGTCTAACTCCCCTTGATATACTACTATTCCGAGATGCCAAACCCTTTACTCCAGGGCAAAGGGCTTGGGCTGGCAGCATGTTTCCTCCCAATGCCCATACAATTGCCGGGGCAATTAAAAGTTTGAAGTTAACTTCTTCCAACCAAAGGGATAGTTTTCAGCTCCAGGGTCCTTTTCTCTGTTTTGAAAGCGAGCTATATTTTGCCAAGCCTTTGAGTTATCAGCATAATGCTTTTCTCTGCCCCTTACCTTGGTTAGAGGAAGCACATTATCTCAGTTGGGATCTCAATTTCGCTGCACCTTTACTCCCTAAAGATCCTAGAGCTCGGCATTTAGAGCAATCTATGGATGAAGAGGGAGAAGAATTTTTACCCTTTACTTTACTTAAGGAACTGTTAGCCGGAAAAATAGACCAATTTAGTAAGGGGGAAGGTTTGGCCAGAGCTAGTCCCTGGGAAGTAGAAAGCCGTTCTCACAATAGTTTTAAGGATAATACGCGCACTGTTAAAGATGAAGATGGTTATTTTGTGGAAAATGCCATTCGATTGCATCCTGGCTGGAGTCTAGCGATTGGCTTAGACATTAAATTAGATAGTCCCTTAACCATGCGCCTGGGAGGAGAAGGTCATCGAGTGCTGGTCACAGAAGATCCAAACTTAAACCAGCAATGGCAAAAACTTATCGATAAATCCCAAGACAATCGGCAAGCAGGAGGTAAGAAAATGGCTTATTTAGCTACTCCTGGGGTTTTTGAACGTTTTAAGTCAGCAGGTGAAGCTTTTTGTCGAGCTTATCCTTGGGAATGGAAATTTGCTCATACTAGCAATCCTAATCAAGACCCAGGTAATTTGGTGAGTTTTGCTACAGGAAAACCCATTCCTATTAGTTGTCGTATTCAAACTAAAGAAAAGGATCTTAATCACCGTAAAAGTATTACCGCACCACAAGTATTTGCCGCACCGCCGGGTAGCATTTACTATCTCAATCAGCCTGAATTATTGTTTCAAGACCAAGAAGTGACCAAAGACGATAAGAAGGTACCTCAAAGGGTGAAACGGTGGCGAAAATTAGGATACTCAGAATTACTATGGATTAATTATGAATGATTATTGTGTTTATTTATATTTACTGACACCTCTCCATGTGGGAGCGAGCTCTCAAATCGGCAATATGGTAGGGATTGCGAGAGAAGTTCATACCGAATTTCCTTATATTCCAGCTTCTTCGATTAGAGGAAAAGTTCGTTCTTTACTAGATTCTGATACGGCCAATTTACTCTTTGGTCAGAAGTTAACTAATATAGAGCAACCGACAGAAGGTCATGTCTGGTTTTCTGACGCTTCACTGCTATTTTTTCCTGTGGCTTCCTATAGTCATCATTTTCTTTGGATTACTTGCCCTTTATGGTTAAAGCGCTGGCAACGTTGGATTAATCACCCAGATCTGACCCAATTAATTATGAGCTGTGAAACAGAACTCAAAAAATCAGATATTAAAGCCCTTACCTCCGTTACTGCCGAACAAATTTTTTTAAGAGGAGCCATATTATCTCAACCAGAGGTACGTTCCATCGATAAAGATGCTCCTGCATGGCAATTATTTAATAAATTGCCCAATGGTCATGGGGTCATGGAATTAAAGCAGAGGTTGGTTATCTTATCTGACCAGGATTGTCTAGCTTTTGTCGATATGGGTTTACAGCAACAGGTTCGAATAGCAATGGAAGATGATCGGAAGGTAGCGAAAGAAGGTGCGTTTCGCTCCGAACAGGCAATTCCCTCGGAAACCGTTATGTTTTTTCCTTGGGGATATAAAAAGTTTGTCCCTTCACCAGATAAAACTCCCGAAGAAATTCAAGATTTAGCAGCAACTTTCAATGAGGGTTTGGACGTTCTCCAAGAAAAGTTAAGTGACAAACTTCAATTAGGAGGCTCTGAGGGTCTAAAACAGGGCTGGATTGAAACTCAATTAATAGATTTATCCGAAATGGATCGAGGGGAGGGAGGAAACTAAATTTATGTTGAAATTAGATCCGAGAAATTTCAGCGACCATGCCTATAATGGTTTAGAAGAAATTCAAGCTGATATTGCCCAATTATATGGTCCAAAAGCTGGAGAATATAAGAAAAAAGCCAGCGCCATTGTTCAAGGATTGCCTAATTATATTTCAGCTTGGGGATTACATCGGCTAGCAGGAGATGGACTCAAGTATCACAATGGGTCAAAAGAAACTAGGTATAAGGGTTTTGTATACCAGCAATTTCTACAAACTTTACAAGAATTAAGTCAGATTAATTTTGCTCCTGATAATCCCAAGGGACTGATTAATATGGATTTATCCACCTATGCAGGACTGAATCGTTTGGCTATTGCTCTAGCTCAAGAATGGGCATTTTGGTCCACAGCTATTCTTGGGGAACCAAAGGAGTAATAAAACCTCATGGAAATAGTCGATCAATGGCAAAATTTTGTGGCCGCCGAACAAAAAACTGGTTCTAAGTTAGGTAAGTCCTTGGAACTCGCAACTTATGCTGGATATAATTCTGACACTAAAATATTATCTTTGGCATTTCCCGACGAAGCTAGCGCTAAAACAGCCCGAGGCTTGAGCCCAAAAATCATCAAGAAGCTCAAGCAAAAACCTTACCGATTACAATGTGACTTTATTGAGTGCAAATCTGGTTCGGTTGCCAAGATAACTACAGTTAAGCCGCAAAAAATTAACAGTAACAAGACAACTCCCTTACAAGTTCTTTTTCACACTTATCCTAATCTGCCTTACTCTGATAGTAAGCAGGATAAAAAGCAAGAATCTGAGCAGAAAAAGCAAATTTTAGAGGCTGCTGTTATCGCCGATGATCATTGTCAAGATTATTATGATTTAATGCGAAAACGCACTGAGATCTTGGCAGGAGGGAGCGATCATTGTTTTGTGGTTTCCTGTAACTGGCGATTACGAGTCGGAGGTATCAGGGGTTATAGAGAACTACTTTTACCAGCTTTTCACCCGATCCTGGGCATTCCCTATATTCCTGCTTCTACTCTAAAAGGAGCGGCCAGGGCTTGGGGAATCAAACATGATGACCCGGAAAAAGTTAAAGAATTATTGGGAGTTGTCGATACAGACATATCTAAGACTAAAGCTGCTCAAGTTGCCTTTCTTGATGCCTATCCCATTAAACCTTGCCTTAGTCTCGATGTTGCTACTCCTCAATGGCATTGGGATGAGCGTGAGCGTGAAGTTAAATATAGTCCTGAGCCTCACCTATTTTTGAGTTTATACCAACCTGAAATCTTGATAGGAATTTCCGCCTCTGCTCAAGTTTCTCAAGATGATTATAATACTGTCCGAAAATGGTTAAAAAATGCTCTTGAGAATGGAATTGGCTCCCGGGTTAGTAGTGGTTATGGCAAGTTTATTCCTCTAACTACCAATCAATATAGTCTTAAGTTTGATTTTACTCTCTGGACTAAAGGAATGTACGGAGCTAATCCTCAAAAACAAGGAACTGAGTTCCGTTCTACTGCGGTTCGAGGAGTGATGCGTTATTGGTTTCGGGCCCTATCGATGGGTATGTATCAATCTGATACCTGCAAGCTCTTGGAAGATAGAATTTTTGGCACGTTGAGTAAACCTGGATTAATCAATATTTATACTAAAGTAAATTCTGTTCCAAAATCTGAGGCTCAAGGGTTCAATCCTATTGAGTTTACCGGTTCTATTATCATTGAATCTCAAAGTGCAAAAACCAAAAAATTTAGCGGATATTTATTATTATTAGCATCTTCTCTTGGAGGTTTAGGTCATGGTTCCCGTCGGCCACTTCATGTTTTAGCCGCTAATAGTAGTAATTCATTACGAGAAAAGATGATTCGAGGTTGTCATTGGGAAGTTGATTCGAATGATTTAGCTCTGGAATATCCTTTAGTTTGTGAGGCTGAGAATTGGCAGAAATTTTTTGAGTTACTGAAGCAGAGTTTGAAAAATTTAGTCAAAGAATTAAAACCTAAGATCAGCAAAAATCAGGCCAGGGATAATCAACCTACTCCTAATTTTGCTACTGATAATAGGGAATGTTCTCCTAGTTTTAAAGGTGATAGAAGACAAGATGTCCTAGATAAAAATGTTGCTATTTATTTAATACCTTGTCCTGAGTTGATTCAACCCAACCCCAACATCGATTGGGCAAGCGAAGGGCTGAGTGAGCAAATTAGAGGGCGAGCCTTAGTGGGGCTCTACAGTGATGATAAGTTTAAAGGAGGTAACTCAGGAGTTAATGTTGGGGGTAAGTTGGGGGTCCCTTCTTATGTCTGGATTAAATCGATATTTCCTTATCGAGAAACTCCTTTTCAAGTTGTCACCATTTTTGATGTTAAAAATCCGCAAAGGGCAGAGTTTGCTAAATTGTTAGAAAAATTGCCAGCCGTGAAAGTCTTCGGATAACTGAGTCACAAGCACAATCAACCGGTTCCCTCTTTCTGGTAGTCGAGAATATCTTGAATAGTATCATAGAGACAGGTTAGCGACTTCAAGAGCAGCATAATAATATTTGCCATTTAAGCGATGGCCAGTTTGAGGCTCCAACTTTTGAGCTGTAAAATACCAATTTATTATGCTGTGCTTTGAGGTAAAACTACATTTTGCGACGGTAGATAGGGAATATTTTGGAGAGAAAAGGAGGTAATTGTCAATTTTTAAAACATTTTCATATAGCAATCAAATGAAAATATTCCTAATAGTTTGTGGGGAATAGGCTCATTCGCTGGAACATTGATTATTAGGTTGACCTCCGTCGATGCTTTATGTGCCAAAGGTTTTAGCCAATTTATCTCTGACTTATTGAGAAATATTATTAATTATTTCTATGGTTTTTTGTAGCCCGCGAAAAATTTTTGTAAAATCCTCCTATGAGTGCTGTTTTTCAAGAACAGTCTTTCCTCTTAGTAGGAAACTAATAGATTGGAAACCTGAAGATACCATCAGGAAACGGAACTTCTTCTCCAAGCTTTCCTCTTAGTAGGAAACTAATAGATTGGAAACGCACGTGAAGCGAAGATTAATAATAGAAAAAAACTTTCCTCTTAGTAGGAAACTAATAGATTGGAAACGATGACCTCCTGTTCATCAAAGGCGTCGCCCACAACTTTCCTCTTAGTAGGAAACTAATAGATTGGAAAC
>NZ_ALVZ01000091.1 GCF_000332055.1 Xenococcus sp. PCC 7305
AGCGGTGAGACCCCGCGCCGCCGTCAGGCGCAAGGGAACGCTCACCAAGAGAGAGGGCAGAAGGGTAAAACTACTTCTAACTTATCCCTTTAGGTTGAATTCCTCCACTTCTTTAAGTGGAACAGGGCATAGTGGGAGAATTAGACTCACCACTATGTCAGTTACCTTCTGCCTTCTGCCTTCGATTTAAGTGCAAAACTCAAAACGGAGAGGGTGGGATTCGAACCCACGGTACCTCGCGGTACACTCGATTTCAAGTCGAGCGCGATCGACCACTCTGCCACCTCTCCAAAATATGGCTTTAACATCATAGCAAAGTTGAGACGATCAATTACGGGCATTCTGCGATTAATATTGATAGAGAAGCAAAACTACACCAGAAATAAAATGACTACTCACTTTATTACCGCAGAAATCGATCTCCAAGAAACTCCTGTACAACTACAACAGGAAATTGAGGCTCAATTGGCTCAAAAAGGTGAACCTTTGCGTTGGGCTGTTACAGAAATTGATCAAGAACAGGAAAAAGCCACAGTCGAAGCAATTGTAACCACCCAAAAGTAATTCTTGAGTGGCTTTCCGTTGAGATACAATAGCTCACTGCCCAAAATATGGTTGATTGGCGGGACAAAAGATAGTGCGGAGATTGCCAAGGCGATCGCAGATATTCAGGTACCCATAATTGTTACGGTAACAACGCCCTCAGCCAAAAATCTCTATTTATCTGACTGTTCAGTGATAGTAGGCTGTTTCTCTGGCGAAGAAATGGCCTGTTTTTGTCGCCAAGAAGAAATTATTGCCATTATTGATGCTTCCCATCCTTTTGCCACTGAGGTGTCTCAAAATGCGATCGCGATCGCAAAACTCCAGAATATTCCCTATCTGCGATACGAAAGAAATTCTTGTCAGCTATTAGCTAATAATCAATTTCTCACCCTAGATAGTTTTGATGCTTTGCTGAAGGGCGATTATTTGTCGGGACAGCGAGTGCTTCTCACTGTCGGTTGTAAAGTATTGCCCAAGTTCAAAACTTGGCATCAGGATGCGATTCTGTTTACGAGGGTGCTACCGAAAGTGAATTCTTTACAAATTGCCTTAGATTCAGGCTTTACAAGCGATCGCATCATGGCAATTCGGCCTCCCGTCAGTGCTGAGTTGGAGACTGTTTTGTGGCGACAATGGAACATTTCTTTAGTCATCACCAAAGCTTCGGGAAAACCAGGGGGAGAAGACATTAAACGCCAGGTAGCAAAGGGCTTGGGTGTTCGATTGATCACTATTGCTAGACCAAAAATATTTTATCCCGAACAAACTTCCTGTATAAAGAAAATTATGGCATTTTGTCATCAATACAACCCTAATAAGTAAGTTAACTTAGAAGAAAATTATGTCCGATGTAATTACTCCAGAAATCAGCGATCGCATTTGCAAACATATGAATGAGGATCATGCTCAAGCCATAGTTTTGTATGCCAAGGTGTTTGGCAATGCTTCTGAAGCGGAAACCGCAACGATGGATTCTATCGATCCTCAAGGAATGAACCTCACTGCCAGCAGCAAAGGGGAAACCATTCCTGTAAGAATTGATTTTGATCACACCCTCAAGGATTCAGAAGATGCCCATCAAACTTTAATTGCGATGGTAAAGCAAGCAAGAGGGAAATAATTGAAAATTGAAAATTGAAAATTATTAGATTTTTGAGAAAATGACCATTAATATTCATCTTACTAGTAGATGTTTATTTTGCTTGTTTTCTCTTTTTTTGTGATTAGTTGAACAACGAAGTAATAGGTTTTTCCCTAAATCCCCAAATCCCCAAACCCCTCAATCCCTATTCAGAACCAGTAAATTTTATACTCATCGAACCTAGGTTTTTTTATGCAAATGCATTTTTTTTGCAAGATAAGGGAATTGTAAGGAGAAAGTTATTACTCTTGTAAATATTGATTTTATCTGCCAAATATTGAGATAAATAAAGTAAGGTAAGAAACTCGCAATTTTTAGATACTTAGGTATACATAAATTTGTTGAGATTTAAATAAATTTTAAATTTTGGTTAAACTCACTTTTCGTATTTTTCTAATTTGGCTTTAATGCGAAAGTAAATTCAGACAAAATGTAACTAGTACTGGTAAATCGGGGCTTTCTCACTAGTTTTCAGTTCAGGAGTAGTTTAATGGAAGAATCCTCAAAAGATAATAAATTAATTACCCAATTTGAGAATGAGCGTTCGGTACGTCGAATATTAAGAGCATTAAGAGCAAAAAGATCCCATGTTCAAGAAGACCTCGAAC
Source organism: Xenococcus sp. PCC 7305 (assembly GCF_000332055.1). Classification (GTDB taxonomy): domain Bacteria; phylum Cyanobacteriota; class Cyanobacteriia; order Cyanobacteriales; family Xenococcaceae; genus Xenococcus. The sequence continues at coordinate 2,296 of NZ_ALVZ01000091.1, forward strand.
AACTTATTGGTTATCTTTCTTCATTAGCACCTGTATCAAACAAAAATTCCGATTCGGAAATTTTATTACAAGCCATAGAAAGACTAGATAAAGATGGGTTTACATCCTTATTGGAACAAATTCTTGATGATTCTGACTGAGACCTTGTCAATTAAGAAGTTAATGCCCAGAAACTTTAAGTTAAACTGTTTGCTCTCCGATGTCTAAATTAAACAACATTTGTAGAGACTCCAAACAAAGACGCCGAGCTTCAATATCCTGTTGTGCTTTAAGCTGTACCATCGGCTCATGAAGAATCTTGTTAACAATACCTCTAGTTAAAGCTTCGATCACATCTTGATGCTTTTCCCCAAATTCTGAACCCAGACGAGATAAGGCCTTTTCCAATTCTTGTTCTCGAATTCCTTCTACTTTGGTACGCAGACAGCTAATAGTGGGCACAGTTTCCAGCGATCGCCACCACAACATATAATTACTGACTTCTTCTTCGATAATTCCTTCGGCTTCCTGGGCCATTTGACGCCGGTTTTCCTGGTTAGCAGCTACTACAGCTTTGAGATCATCTACGTTATAAGCTTGGATCTGTTTCATTTCTTTCACATCTGCGGCAATGTTGCGAGGCACCGAGATGTCAATGAGCATTAAAGATTTATTCTCCGACAGATTCGCTGTTAGTTTGGCTTGATCTAAAATTGGTTCAGTAGCACCAGTACTGGTAAAGACAATATCCGAATCTGCGATCGCGTTCATCATCTCAGATAAAGGATGAAGCTGCAACTGAGCCTTGGGGAATTTCTTCGCCAATTCTTGGGACCTACGATGGGAACGGTTGACAATCGTAATTTGAGTAGCTCCTTTGGCGAGCAAATGTTTTACTAGTAAGCAAGCCATCTTGCCTGCGCCAATGATTGCAAAGCGATAGGGAGTTAAATCTGTCACTTTCATTTGCGCTAGTTCTACCGCAGCCGAACTAATAGAAACCGCTCCTGTGCCAATGCTGGTTTCACTCCTAACTCTTTTGCCTGTAGAAATTGCTTGTTTAAATAAGCGATCTAGCAGTCGCCCTAAACCTTTATATTTTTGACCTAATTTATGAGTAGTCTTGACCTGAGCGAGAATTTGTCCTTCGCCTAAAACCAGACTTTCTAAGCCGCCAGCAACTCGCATTAGGTGGCGCAAAGCATCTTCGTGGAGCAAAGTGAAGAGATGTTTGCGTAATTCGTAGAGGGACACCCGCGCTTTTTCGGCTAAGAATTGAATAATCTCGTTGACTCCTTGTTCCGTCTCTTTAACAATGCTATAAATTTCTAAACGGTTACAAGTACTGATAATTGCCACCTCTTCGATGTGAGGATAACTTCTGAGATGAGCGATCGCTTCCTCGACTTGAGCTTCGGGAATACTTAATTTTTCGCGCACTTCAACAGAAGCTGTTTTATGACTTAGTCCAACAACAATAATATTCATTTCTCGATTCTCAAGGGTTTTCGTTTAATTTTAATATCAAAAAAGTTTTTTATAGTTTTTAAAGCAATCGCCCCCAATATTAAGGTGCTCAGTGCTCGAAGGCAGGGGAAATAAAGAAGATTTAAACCTTCTGCCTTCATTCTTTAGGAGACGATTGGCTTCTGAATTGATCGTAAATGTGGATTAATGCAGTTGTATAGTTTTAGGTGTTTCAAACATATGAACTGTATCTACAAAACGAGCAGTTTTGGATTGGGAAGAAATAACCAAGCTTTGAGTTCTAGCTCCACCTTTAAAGAAGCGAACTCCATTCATTAAAGTACCTGGGGTAATACCAGAAGCGGCAAACAGGACTGTTTCCCCACTAGCTAGCTCTTCAGCTGAGTAAACTTTGTCAGGATCGTGAATCCCCATCTCTGCAAGGCGAGCCAAGTTGCTCTCTTTACTTTCTCCAATAAGACCAGTTTTTACAATCTCAGGATCATAAATCAACTGACCTTGGAAGTGACCGCCCAAGCAACGCATAGCAGCTGCTGAGATTACACCTTCTGGTGCAGCTCCAATCCCCATAAGAGCATGAATATTAGTCCCGGAAAAAGCACAGGACAATGCGGCAGATACGTCACCATCGCTGATTAATCTAACTCTGGCTCCAGCGTCTCTAATCTCTTGGATCAGCCCCTTATGCCGAGAACGATCCATAACAACTACAACCAACTCTTCAATAGAACGATTTAAGCAGTCTGAAATAATTCTTAGGTTCTCAGTTGCTGATTTATTGATATCTACATGACCTCTAGCAGCTGGGGGTGCAGCTAATTTTTTCATGTAAAAATCTGGCGCCGCAAACAGACCACCTTTCTCCGCGATCGCTAAAACCGCCATTGAACCGTTTTGCCCATAAGCAACTAAATTAGTTCCTTCGCAGGGGTCAACTGCAATGTCAATTTCAATCAATTCTTCGGGATTACAGTAGTCTTTAGCGTCTTCGCGGGTACAAATACCGACTTCCTCACCGATATAGAGCATCGGAGCGTCATCCCGCTCCCCCTCACCGATGACGATGCGTCCTCGCATATTAATTTTGTTCATCCGCTCTCGCATGGCTTCTACTGCTACTTCATCAGCAGTATCTTTTTCGCCTTTACCCATCCATTTGGCTGAAGCGATCGCGGCTTGTTCTACCACCTCAATAATTTCTAATCCGAGGGTGTTTTCCACGAAGATTTTCCTCCCTTGTGCAATGTTTTTCCTTGGTATGGCGATGCCTACTCAAGAGAAAAGTCTATCAGAGTGCGGGGTCTTCTTCGATCTTTATTAAGTTTTAATAATTTTTATGGGTTTCTTTGCTAGTCGTAAAGTATGGGAGGGAAAGACATGAGAAGTGCAGCCACACATTGAAATCGCATTTTTTCGGTTACTAATAACTATTAAGTAATTGCCACTATTCTTCATCCAATCTTTACCATGCAAGCCAGAAAATATGCAAAGATCGGAGTTAAAACTATCTATTATAAAATTTTATAAAACCTAAAAAATAATGAATCAGTCTAAAAAAAGTTGGCATCAATATTGGTTAGCTTTAAAATATTATAAATCACCTGCGATCGCAATTTTCCTCTCCACTATAATATTAGCAATTACCGCAGCTCTTAAAATAGAAAGAACTTATACTGTCAACAGTATAATTCAACTCGAATCTCCGAACCAAGAAATCATTGATGCTCTAGGCCAGGAAGAAGCAGATAAGAGCAATAATAGCGAGAATATTGAACCAGAAACTTCAGAAACTGGAGAAATTTCAGAAGAGCCCGCAGCAAACTTACCAAAGCAAGTGTTTGAACAAGTGCAAGCAACTGACAATGGGCTTGAAGATCTCGATTACAATCAATTTGCGGAAAATCTAGAGATCAAGAATGATTCTCTCAGCGATACAATTGAAATTACCTATTCAGGAAAAGATATAGACAGCTCTAAATTGGTGGTGAATTCACTGATTGAATCCTATAGAGAACAACAAGCCCAAACTGAAATTAGCAATGTAGAAAAGATTAAAGATAAAGTTAATCAGCAATTAACCGTAGCCGATAAAAATGCCACAGAAATAGCCAATAAATTAAAGGCTCTGCTCACCAAATATGATCGCAATATTTTAGAGTCTAAACCAGATTATCTGACGAATAAGATTAAAGAACTCGAAGAAAAAATAGCAGCAGCCAAGTCTAAAATCAAAGAAGTTGATGATGAAATAGCTGGCCTCAAAACTAAGTTAGGTCTAAATCTTTCTCCCAACGCAATTGCCGGCGAAGTTTCGGACTCTCCAGAACAACAACAACTGTTAGAAAAATTACAAGAAGTGGAAACTCAACTGATAATTGAAGGTGCCCGCTTCAACTCACAAAGTCCGGTTATTATTAATTTAGAAGCAGAAAAAGCTAAACTAGAAGCTCAAATAAAAGATCAGAATATAGCCACTCAGCAATATGTCTCGGTCAATCAAAACAATAATTCGATAGCGGAAAATACCGAAAAATTGGTTGGTTATGAAGCTGAAAAAAAATCCTTATCGGCCAAAGTCGCCAGTTGGGAAATAGACAAAGCACGCTATCAAAAGGATAATGCGATCGCGCCGGAAGTTCAACAACAATATCAAGAACTAGTAAGCAAAAATAAACGAGCCAAGGAAAAATATAACAAGCTACTAACTAAGGCTCAGCAACTAGATATCTTTTCCGAAGACAATATTGCACAGATCAAAATCATTACTCCTCCCCAAGTCAAAAAAAGCTTAGCCTCTTGGAATAAAGAGATTATCGCAGCTAGTGGTGTTGGACTGGGATTTATGTTGGCATTTGTGGCCGTTTTGATTTTAGAAAAGAGGAATCCAACCTTAAAAAATATTGCCGAAATTGGTGAAGTAGGTAACTCGAAGGTGTTGGGTGAAATTCCCAATTTAAGAAAGTCCGATTTTCATATTTCTCATCGCTGTGATCCTGTTGACCCGGAAAGATTTGTCTTAGAAGCACCATATTCTGTTGCTTGTGAATCTTATAAAATAGTTTACGACAATCTTGCTCAAATTAGTTCGAATCAAGTTATTAAAACAATTACAGTTACAAGTTCTAATACTGCCGAAGGAAAATCAACATTCATCGCTAATCTAGCAGCTCTGACCACTCAATTAGGAAAAAAGGTTCTCATAATCGATACAAATCTCCATACTCCAAAACAGAAGGCAATTTGGCGTATTGATAATAATTTGGGTCTGACCGACATACTCAAAAAAGATGTCGAGTTTGACAATGTCGTGCAAGCTCCTAGTCTCAACTTGAATGTAATTACTGCTGGTTCTATGGTTGAGGACTACTTATCTTTATGGCAATCGGAATCCATGAAAGAATTTATGCTTCATGTTCGGGAAAAATACGATTTAATACTTTTAGATACTTCTGCTGTTGATTTATCGACTGATATCCTCAATATTAGTCAATTCACCGATGGCATTATTCTGGTTGGGAGAATTGGGTTTACAAATCCCCATAAATTGCTAGAAGCCCAAGAACTAATCAAAGCATCTAATCAAGAACTTCTTGGCATTGTGGTTAATGACAAGTTCAAAAGTTGATAATCCAACGTAGAAAACTAGCTGTATTACCCATTACCCATTACCCATTAATCAATTAATCCTTATGAGCATAAGATTTTTGCTCTGGTCTAGTTTTGGGTTCATAGTGAACTACGGGTATTGTTTGTTGTTTTTTTTGGCTATTTGCGATCGCCCAAGCGGCAGCAGCCCCACCAATAAAGCCAAATAAATGACCTTCCCAGGAAATATTCATCGAAGAAGGCAGAAATCCCCAAAGTAATCCTCCATAAAGAAAGAATACGACCAAAGATAAGAGAATAGAAGGTATATTTTTTTGAAAAAGTCCTCTCAGAAGTAAAAAGCCTAGGTAACCATAGATAAGGATGCTAGCACCGATATGAACCGAACTAGGAGACCCAAAAATCCAAATTCCTAAGCCCCCAATAATCATCGAAAACACAGAAACAATATAAAAATGTCTGGTCTTCTGGAGCATAGTTAACCATCCTAAGGTCACAAATGGGATGGTGTTCGCGATGAGATGACTAAAACTGCCATGAAGAAAAGGCGCGAAGAGTATTCCTCTTAATCCAATTAGTTTATGTGGCCTTATCCCAAATCTATCTAATTGTCCGTTAAAAAGAACATGGTCAATAATTTCTATAACCCAGAAAATTCCAATTATAGTTAAAAGTGTTTTAAGCTCTTTTATAAAAGATTTTTTGCGACGACTGTTCATGGATAATTAATAATCAATAATTAATAATTTTTACTCGCTCTTTGTTGATCATTTTCTGCGATCAATACCGAATGTACCTCACTTAGAAGAAAGTCGCTATAATTCAACCCCTCACATCTATCGTGAATTAGTAGCGTCAAGTTTATTGGGCTTCGCCCTTGAGGGCAGACGGCAGAACGAATCATGTTTATGCGGAAAATTGCCAAGTCGGGAATATTCCCGATCAGGCGATCGCATTTTTAAATGTTCCTAGTACGTCTCAGAATGAGGATCAAATGAGGATACAGGTAAGTTTGGCTAATTTTTCCCGTGGGAAACAAGAATACAAGATATAATTTGTTACGAAAGCCATTAAGAAAGATTAAGCAGTCTATGAGCAATCCAGTCGTCGATGCCTTTTTTTTAGGTAGAGCCTTTGCCGAAGTCCTAAGCGAAAAGCTAGAAGGGGTCTATACCCAAACTGTTAATGAACTGGGAAAATTTGACGCTGAGCAAAGAGAGCAGCTAAGGCAATTCATCGAAGAAGTCCAAACTCGCGCCCAACAGGCAGATAGAAATACAACTACAACTGCCTCACGTTCAACAACTACTAGCTCCAATACAACAAGTTCTGGCACCACAAGCAACGACTACAACTTCAATGCTGTCTCTTCCCCTGGTGATTTACAGACAATGCTCGATCAGCTAAGGGCCGAAATTGCTAGTTTAAGAGCAGAGTTAAAAAAATATCGCAATCCATAACACAAATATTGTTGCTGCATTAAGAAACCGTACTTTATTAAATTTAATTAAAAAAAACGAGTGTCTGCCCTTTCTTCCAAATCCAAAACCCTAGTGAAATATGATCCTGACAGTTCGCAGCGATCCCTAAAGCCAGAAAAAGTTGATACCAAATCCTATCGTTGGAATCGCAAAAAATATTCCCGCACTCGTCGTCGATTAGATATCTGGACTTTTGTGCTTGCTCTGTCTGTAGCGCTATGGCGCAATAATCGTAAATGGACTTATAGTGGGGGTTTTAGTGAAGAAAAATTAGCCGCCAGAAGATATAAGCAAGCAGTATGGATTAGGGAAAGTTTACTTGAGTTGGGGCCAACCTTTATTAAAGCAGGTCAATTATTTTCGACTCGTGCGGATTTGTTTCCCGCAGAATATGTTGCGGAACTAACAAAGCTACAAGATAGAGTTCCTGCTTTTAGTTATGAGCAAGTAGCTGCCATTATCGAAGAGGATTTAGGCAAACCCATTAAGCAATTATTCCGCAAATTCGATCCGATACCCTTAGCCGCAGCAAGCTTAGGGCAGGTGCATAAAGCACAACTTCATAACGGGGAAGAGGTTGCTATCAAAGTACAGCGCCCAGGATTGCAGCAATTATTTACCATTGACCTGGGGATATTAAAACAAATTGCCCGTTATTTCCAAAATCATCCTCGTTGGGGCAAAGGAAAAGATTGGCTAGGGATTTATGAAGAATGCTCTCGCATTCTTTGGGAAGAAACCGACTATCTTAATGAGGGGCGGAATGCTGATACTTTTCGTCGCAACTTCCGAGATGAGGATTGGGTAAGCGTACCAAGGGTTTCTTGGCGTTATACATCCCCAAGAGTTCTAACCCTTGAATATCTTCCAGGAATTAAAATCAGTCATTATGAAGCTCTGGAGGCCGCAGGTTTAGATCGCAAACTTCTAGCCAGATTAGGAGCCAAAGCTTATCTTCATCAACTATTAACCGATGGTTTCTTTCATGCCGATCCCCATCCAGGCAATATTGCCGTCAGCCCAGATGGTACCTTGATTTTCTACGATTTTGGCATGATGGGGCAAATTAAGAACAATATCCGTGAAAAATTAATGGATACTTTGTTTGGCATTTCTCAAAAAAATGGTTCTCTGGTAGTCGATTCTCTGATTGAGCTTGGTGCATTAGTCCCCACAGGAGACCTCACTCCCGTAAGAAGATCGGTGCAATATATGCTAGATAACTTTATGGATAAGCCCTTTGAGGAGCAATCTGTAGATGCCATTAGCGAAGATCTTTATGAGATTGCCTATGGCCAACCTTTTCGCTTTCCTGCCACCTTCACTTTTGTCATGCGAGCTTTTTCCACTCTAGAAGGTGTCGGTAAAGGATTAGATCCCAATTTTAACTTTATGGAAGTCGCACAACCATTCGCAATGCAGATTATGAGTGAGAATAATAATGGTAATGGCACTATTTTTGATGAGCTGGGCAAGCAGGCTGTGAAAGTTGGTAGCAGTGCCCTAGGGCTGCCAAGAAGAATTGAGGATACAATAGAAAAACTGGAAAGAGGAGATTTACGGGTACGAACTCGTTCTCTAGAATCTGAAAGAATATTGCGCCGTTTGGGCGCAGTTCAGTTGGGGACGAACTACACCATATTATTCAGTGCTTTTGCCCTGTGTGCCACATTGTTGCTAGTTAATGGTTATAATGTCTTAGCAGCAATCGCTTTGGTAATAGCTATTATACCTGGTTGGTCATTGCTACGGTTATTGAGGCGTATTGACCGCATTGATCGTATGTTTTAACATTGTCGATATTATTGTACGAATTTTTTATGAAACGTCGCTTTGTAGGCCTTACAGATACAGGAGTAGTGCGGACTGCCAATCAAGACAGTCATTCTATCGATGATCCCCAAGGACGCTTTTTTATCGTAGCTGATGGGATGGGTGGCCATGCTGGAGGAGAAGAAGCTAGCAGAATTGCCACTGAGCAAATCAAAGCCTATCTCGAAGTGCATTGGGACGATACTGAGATGTCTTCGGGGCAATTGCTTGAAGAGGCAATCGATAAGGCCAATAAAAGCATTTTAGCGGACCAGGAGGAGCATCCTGAACGGAAGGACATGGGGACTACTGTGGTCGTAACAATTTTCCGCGATCGCCCTTGGTGTGCTCATGTGGGAGATTCCCGTTTGTACCTATGGCGTAAGTCTGAACTAGAACAAGTAACAGAAGATCATACTTGGGTTAGTCTTGCTATCAAATCGGGCGAAATAAGCAAGGAGCAGGCAAAGCACCATCCTTGGCGTCATGTTTTGTCCCAATGTTTGGGGCGTAAGGATTTATATAAAATTGATTTACAAGAATTGGATGTCCAACCAGGAGATGTGATTCTGATGTGCAGTGATGGTTTGACGGAAGAAGTCCCCGATGAAAAAATTCAGGACTTTTTGTCGGAATGTGAAACCTGTGAACAGACAGCCGAAAAGCTCATCGAAGCTGCGAAGGAAGCAGGCGGTTCCGATAACATTACAGTAGTCTTGGTCGCAGCAGATGATTAGTATTGCACAATGAATGTATTTACAAAATCTGTATCTGCGAGCATTTCGTAATTATCTTGAGCAAGAAGTCGTATTTCATAGCCAGAAAACTATTATTGTCGGCAATAATGCTCAGGGAAAGTCGAATCTCCTCGAAGCTATAGAACTGCTCGCAACTTTGAAAAGTCATCGAGCATTGCGCGATCGCGAGCTGGTTTTAGATGGTGAAGTAGCCGGACAAATAGAAGCCACTGTCAAAAGAGTTTATGGGACGGCAGATTTAACGATTAAGTTACGCAAACAGGGTAAAAGAACATTTGCCGTTAATCACGAATCATTACGCCGTTCTGTTGATTTTTTAGGATATTTAAACGCAGTCCAGTTTTCTGGTTTAGATCTAGATTTGGTTCGCGGTGGCCCTGAGTCTCGTCGGGATTGGATTGATGGGTTATTAATTCAGTTAGAACCAGTTTATGCTCATATTTTGCAGCAGTATCATCAGGTTCTACGCCAGCGCAATGCTTTATTAAAAGCGATTCGTAAACAAGAACAGGATCGGCAATTGGGGCTGTCAACCACTGCGATTGATCGGCAACAGTTAGCACTTTGGGATGCACAACTCGCCGCCTCAGGTTCTAGGGTTACTCGGAGAAGAGCCAGAGTATTAACTAGACTCGCGCCGATCGCCCAATCTTGGCATGATCGCATTAGTGGTAAAACTGAAATGCTGCAAATTGAATACGCGCCTAATGTAGAGTGGACAGAGGATGAACCAGAAAAGGTGCAACTTGCTTTCCTAGAAAAAATGGAACTACGTCGTAATGCTGAATATTATCAGGGAAAAACCGTTGTCGGAACCCATCGCGATGAAATAGATTTTACGATTGATGGCACTCCTGCTCGTTATTATGGTTCTCAAGGTCAACAACGAACTCTGGTGCTGGCGTTGAAGTTGGCAGAATTAGAACTAATCGAAGAAATTATTGGAGAACCACCTTTATTATTATTAGATGATGTCTTAGCAGAGTTGGACCCCAACCGTCAGAATCAACTTCTAGAGACTATTGGCGATCGCTTTCAAACTTTTATTACCACAACTCACCTAAGCTCTTTTAATCATGATTGGATTCAAGATTCCCAAATTCTTACTGTCAAAGCAGGGAAAATAGTCGAACATTGATGCTTGCGGCAATAGATCTTTGGCTCAATTAATTAGAAACTAATTCGAGTTCTTACGGTTCCTATCCAAAGAGCATAGTCATCATTGCGATCTGGATTGATAATGACAAAAAAACCAGGAGTAATTTCAATATTTTTATTAATTTCAATACGATAGAGAGCTTCAATATGGAAGGGAGTTTCTTCTGTAATTAGGCTCTTGTCATCATGATCTGCGATCGCTGGAGGTACTCCAATTATAATACCGCCAAAGTTATTTTCTGCCCATAAATCGGGAAAGGCTAGAGTCAATGCTCCATTAAGAATAGTTGCCCGCTCACTGCCATTTTGCTGTTGAGAAGCTTGAGTATAACCAAACCAACCGCCTATTTCAAGGCCAGAAGTAATTGCCCAGTTGAATTGTAAGCCGAAATTATCAGAAGTTGTTGCTTTGTTGCCAAAAGGCTGGTTAGCATCTTCAACTCCAGTGCCACTTAGAAGATTGAGATCATTAATTCTTTGATAACTATGGGTATAGGCTAGAGCAACAGCCAAATCATCCTCCGGTTTAATCATTAATTGAGCGATCGCGCTAGCCGAACTATCGAATAACCCTTTCCCTTTCTCGGGATTAGCAACATCTTGACTATTAATGACATAACCAGCATTAACCAAGATCTTCTTGCTGAATTCATGCTTAATCCCAATTCCAGAACCGCCAGGTCCGCGCAACGTGGCCGGATCTCTTCTCCCAAAGCGAGAAATAGCACCATCACCACTGCTAGAAAAAGGATTTAAGACTTCTCCAATATCGTTTAAGCCTACTCCTGTAGTGCCGAAAACCATCTTAGTGCGATCGCCAAGTTTAAATGTATAGGAAAGTTCGGCAAGCTTAGTGCGATTATCGCTACTGCCATCTACACTTAAACGACTTAATAAAGTATCTGTTACGTTATCCAAACGACCAATATTTCTATTTTCTAACCGAATATTCAGTTTATCCTGACCAGAAAAACTAGTCCCAAAATCCAATCTAGTTCTAAATCCAGAAAAAGTTTGGCTGTCATCTTCTTGCCCAAAACTATCAGCTAAAAAAAATAAAATCTGACCATTAAGTTTAGCTGTTGGAGAAAAATTATTAGATTTTAGTTGAGTAATATTAGTTTCAAGCTGTTTCACCTTTGCTGACAAATTAGCTAATTCCAAAGCGAAATCTTGTCTTAGTCTTTGCAAAATAGCTAAATCTTCCTGAGAGATAGGATTTTCCCTCGACCTCAAACAGTTATCCAATTCTAATGCAAATTCATAGCGACTAATAATTCTACTGTTTTTCGTTAATTCTGCTGTGCAGATATTGTTTTCGGCCAAAGATTGTAATGCTTGAAACTCCCAGTCTGTAAGTTGAATCGATTTCAATTTATATATAAAGTTCACATCTTCTAGTTCATTGGCTAGTTCATTGGCTGAAGCAACAGAAGAACCAAGCATAGATATAATCGTAACAACTCCTAAGTTAATAATTAATTGCGATATTTTTGTCATTAAAATTTAAAAGCAACCGAAAATAAGCAATAGATTCAATTATGCTAAATATCTTTATTTGTATAGTACAGTCTAAAATAGAAGCATAATTTTGAGACTTGCATAGCATCGTATTATTTAGGCTGCTGCCAATGTTAATTGGGGAAACAACTGTCGATCAATTGGCAATAAACCCTGTAAGATCGACTGCTGTTTAGCATGAGGATAATGAATCACACCTAAGTTATTAGAAGTATCTAAAGGTATCTTAGCTCCCAAAGTTTTTTCTAAAATCTGACAAAGACTTTCTTCCCGAACAATAATTAATCCTGTAACTAAAGTCTCATGATTAGCAGAATGCTTTTTCTTTTGTCTGGCAAAAATTGTTTGCTGCCAAATTTCGAGAAAACTATCTTGTGGCATGGGAAAATGAACAGCTTTATGATTACTTCTGAGAAAATTACTAACTAATATTTCTGATGCCTCGCAATTATCGCTTAAAACTAAATCAATCAAATCACGATCAATCAATTCGCATAAGCAAGAGTTTAACAATAGTTTTCTGCTCACTTGATTGGAAACCAAAAGCCATCGCCAACCTTGCTTACCTTCTTTAAGCTTGGGCAAGTGTTCTCCTAGATGATTAGTGAAATTTAAACATTTTAATTTTGCTATAGAAGAATTGTTTGTGGGAAATTCTAAGTAACTAATGCCACAATTAGATTGTTGTAAACTGTGGTAATCCTTTGGCTCTAAGCTAATCGCTGTACTGATTAAGGCTCGGTTTGTTCCCCCATGGGCAATAATTAAAATTGTCTGGCCTTGATGTTTATCTAAAATCTCTTGCCAAAAACTTTGAGCTTTTTTAAATAATTCCCGAACAGGGAAAAAAGAATTATCAAAAGTAAATAGGTGGGGCGTTTCTTGCCAACAATGATAAGCTTTAGGAAATTTTTCTCTAACCTCTTGATAAAATAATCCCTGCCAATCTGACATATTAATTTCAGTTAGCTTCGGAGCTACAATGATGGGCGGTAAATTATCATTGGTATTTCCTAATGCAGTCGTAATCTCTTGTGCGGTTTCTTGGACTCTAGTTAAAGGACTACTATAGATGGCATCAAAGGTGAATTGTTGCAACGCTAATCCCGTTTGGTAAGCAGCCTGATGTCCTTTTTCTGTTAGAACAGATTCATCACTAGAACCTTGATATCTGCCTTGTTCATTATAAGTAGTTCGTCCATGGCGGACAATAATGATTTTGGTTGAAGAAGTGACAGAATTTGAGGATTTTGTAAGATTGGACAAAGATATAATATTATTCATAATTGGTGAGTGGTTTCGCACTATTTTTTTGGTAGCATATGTGTATCGATATGCTCAGGCTATTAATAATAAACAAAAAATCTACGAATCAAAGTTTGGTTATTACTAGTTATTACTTGTTGTCTTTATGCAGTAAAGCTGGCTCTTTTTTGTTATTTGAAGAATTCCCATAATATTCTTGATACCATTGAACAAATTTTCTCAATCCAACTTCAATCGAGGTAGTTGGTTGGAAGCCGATGTCTACCATCAACTCATCAATATCTGCCCAGGTAGCAACAACATCTCCGGGTTGCATTGGTAATAATTTTTTATGTGTCGATTGACCCATAATCTCCTCAATCGTAGTAATGAAATCGTTGAGTTCTATTGGGTTGTTATTGCCAATATTATATATTTTGTAAGAAGATTGTTGCGATGTACTTTGGGGAATTTTTTTGATTACCCGAACAACACCTTCGACAATATCATCGATATAGGTAAAGTCACGCTTCATTTTGCCAAAATTATAGACATCAATCGATTGTCTTTCCGCGATCGCTTTAACAAACTTAAAATAAGCCATGTCTGGTCTACCCCAAGGCCCATACACCGTAAAAAACCGCAAGCCAGTCACAGGGATTTGATATAAATGACTATAAGCATGGGCAATCAATTCATTGGCTTTTTTGGTGGCTGCATAGAGAGAAATCGGGTGATCGACATTATCAGTGACGGCAAAAGGAATTTTGGTGTTGGCTCCATAAACTGAACTGGAAGATGCAAATACTAAATGCTGAATTTTATTATGACGACAGCCTTCTAGAATATTAGTAAAGCCTACTAAATTACTGTCAACATAGGCATAAGGATTGTTCAGTGAATAACGAACTCCAGCTTGGGCAGCGAGATGAACAACAAAATCAAATTTATGCTGGGAGAATAGTTTCGTAACCGAGGCACGATCGCTAATATCTAGATAATTAAAGACAAATTTTTTGTCAGGTAAGAGTTGGGCTAAGCGATCTTGTTTAAGGTTGACATCATAATAGTCATTAAGATTATCAATACCATGAATTTGACACCCGTCTGATAATAATCTTTTTGCCAAATGATAGCCAATAAAGCCAGCTATTCCAGTAATCAAAATTTTCATTATTTGCTAAGTAAACAAAAAGTGAGGAAAATAAATACAGTAAAGAAGAATCAAGAGAAGTATTTACTATTTGACTCTAGGATATTAGATTAATCTATTCCAATGAAGAGGATATGAAGCTTTTGTGAGATTTTTTTCATCTTGAATCTTATTTATTGAGCGCTATAAATAATGATCAATTCTTTAAGAATTAATAGGTGTAAATTATTTTGCATCAAAAATATAGTTAATTAACGTGAGTTCGACGAAAATTTGAGAGAAAAGAAAGGCTGACATTGTATACTCATAATAAGCAGAATTAGAGAATCTCAGCTAATTTTATGATGACATCAAGATTAGATATCACAGCAATTTTTTGCGACGTAGATGATTTTTGTCTCCAGTGGTC
>NZ_ALVZ01000092.1 GCF_000332055.1 Xenococcus sp. PCC 7305
TATTAGACCTCTTGCAAAAATACGAGTTTTGGTTGTTTCAGCGATTTTGACCAATCGCTATATACATTATGATTAGGGGTTTATAGAAATACCCTCAATTAATTATGCAAGAGGTCTATTGCAACAATGGCAATTCAAAACTCAGCAAGCTTAGTAACAGCTGATCAAGAGTTTGCTAAGGTTAAAGGGCTAAAGGTAATAAATTGGTAGAGGTCGCGATCAGGTACAGCCTGGCATTTCTAATCAAGCATTATGGGTTTGATTAAAAAAGTAAGATTTTCTCAACTTAATAAACTTAGAGATCATATCGCATGATGTTGAGGATAGAGAATTGCGATTGCTCTTATTCAATATTCAGATCGTTTTTGGGATCGTAAATTTCTAATTTTGAGTCGGGAAGTAATTTCAGTTTATTTAATAATCAGCAGATTCCCCATAATAAATGCACTCTACAATTTGAACTACAGCATCAATATCATTAACTAATAGTCGATCTAGGGGAGATATGCCACGCCATTCAACTAATGGTTCTTTTAACCAGGCTTTTATCTTATCTTGAGAACCATCGGTTAATTCCCACAACATTTCGAGTGCACTAATCAAGGGGTTGAGCTTTTCTTGTGTTTCGGAAGAAGCGATATCTTGTTCTGTTTTAACTCCAGCAATTTTAGATAACTGAATATCTTTAACACCAATAAATTTAGCTAACTTCTTGAGACTGAGGTTACCTGATTTATAAATTGGTAAATCTGATCTGACTGTAGATAAAGCTGGTGTAGCCATGATAATAATTCTTGATTTACTCTTCTATGCTACAAAAAAGTCTTTAAGTGTACAAGATATTATGTTTTGTTTCTAAAGCGTAGAAATTAGTCCCAATGTTACTGCAGAGTTAAATAAGACATGAGAATTAACCTGGAAGGGAGATGCGATCGCAATGCAAAGGGATCTTCTGAATGAATGGTAATCGCTATTTGTTCGACACTTAATCACTGCGTGATCGCAATAATCTTAAAGGAGCGACAGCAATATTAATGAAGGGAAAAATGAGAACTAATAAAGTGATTACTTGGGATTGTGTTAGAGATCAAATATTATCTAATCCAAAAGTTAAAGTAGAATACGAGGCTCTTAAACAAGAATTTAAAATTGCAAGAAAAAGTATTAATTCAAAAGAGAAGAATAACTTAAGAAAACTAAAAGCATCAAAAATTCAACTGTACTAAGGGCACTTTTCCAATTTTGATCAAACATTATTGGTTTGATTAAAAAAGTAAGATTTTCTCAACTTAATAAAGTTACAAACCATTCTGTGAAAAGTGCTGGTAGTCTTTTAAACTATTCCAATACCCTCCCCATTTCCAACCAATTTTCTCAAATTCTTTTATGACTGGGCTACCTACACAAATCATTCCTGGGTAATTGTTTGGTTCATTGCATGTTCTCGCTTCGTATTGACGACCGCTTTCTGGAAGTGTTACATCGCCCTTAATATATGGATTGAATAGAGGATTGATATCGACAGCTTTCCCGTAAGCATGCTGAGACCATTTACGGGCATCTTCTACTAATCGACAGTTAAAGGCACTTGTATTATTGGCTTTCATAGACTTTATATCATCGCCATCGAATTCATAAGCAGGAAGCATACTCTGGATAGGAAATTTGATATCAAAGAGTTCTTTAAAAACCTCACTGAGAGGTTTAGCTACATCGCGATGGACAATAAGTGTCCCCTTAACTACTTCGCGTTCATAATCCCAATGGTTAACTTCCAACATTACAAGTTCTTCAAGTTGAATCGGACATTTCCTATTATCACGCCAGGTAACATTAATCATTTTTCCTCTTATATCTGGAGGTATAGGATCAATTATTTCGGAATTGAATTCAGGTTTTCCTTCAAAAGTTTCTGTATTTACTTCCGCTGCAAATGAAACTTTTTCGTCTATTTTTTTGTGTCTACTTTTTTCTCCGACAGTTTTGTTGTTGAATTCAGTCCTGCTCCAATCATTTTTCTTAACTGTTTTGAAAAAATGATTGCTAGCCCAGTCGAAATCAAAGTGATATGTCCTAAAACTTCCAATACTAACTAAAAAGGCTAAAACAAATCCTATTATTAGTAAATACCAATTTCTTTTTCGTTTCTTTTTATCACTCATTTTAATTTAAAACCTGTTACAAAAATATAGTAAATCAAAATAAAAAATATGTATATATGGTTGTAAGATAAAAACATATTTTCCAAATTATGCAGATAAAATAAATGAAAATTAGAGTGCTCATATCTCAATTGTTCCTATTATTGTTCATGGGAACATATCTTTTAGCAAAGCCTGCTTATGCTTTTTGGGGAGGATTTGCCGCTGAATTTTTTTGGGGAGGAGTAAAGTTTTTTATTGAGAATTCAAATAACCCAGACAGAAACCCTCCTTCCGATGGAAGAAAAGCAGTCCCTTGGAAAGTATGTGTTGAAATTCCTGGCGATGATAGACTTTATGTACATCCTACAGCTGATTGGAGATCTCGTGACATTGGAGTGCTGACTGACGGAGAAGAAGTACTACAAATAAACGAACAATTTGCAAAAAATGGCGCAAAATGGGCAGAAGTAGTATACAAGCGTCAAGGTGTTACTAAATCAGGATGGGTAAATAAAAAATATCTAGCACACCCAGAAGACGATTTTGCAAATTGCTGGTTATAAAATCATTTATAGTCATTCCAATTAATTTACACATCGTGATAGATAAAGTCATAACGCATATTTTTCGTAGTAGGGGCGATTCGCGAATCGCCCCTACATAATCGTATGTTTTTTATTTGGAATGACTATAAAACATAATGCTGACTTTTTCTGGAAAATTAATGTTAATTACGATCGCCACAATTTTCTTGTAAT
Organism: Xenococcus sp. PCC 7305; assembly: GCF_000332055.1. Classification (GTDB taxonomy): domain Bacteria; phylum Cyanobacteriota; class Cyanobacteriia; order Cyanobacteriales; family Xenococcaceae; genus Xenococcus. The sequence goes on from NZ_ALVZ01000092.1 coordinate 2,903, forward strand.
GATTGGATCTTCTAGTCTTGACCGCTTCAAAGTAGAATAACTTTATAATTTCCTAATATTCAGTGCTGGTGTGAGCAGCGACAGGATTAGGATGATGCAGTTCTGGAAAAAGAAAAATTTTGGATATTTAACATGAGCACAAAAACTATTACCACAACCCCTTTTTCAGATCAAAAGCCAGGAACATCGGGACTGCGGAAATCTGTAACAGTCTTTCAAAAACCCCATTACCTAGAGAATTTTGTCCAATCGATTTTTGATAGCTTAGAAGGGGTTCAAGGCAAAACTCTTGTATTGGGTGGAGATGGTCGCTTTTTCAATCGTCAAGCAATTCAAGTTATCCTCAAAATGGCAGCAGCCAATGGAATCGGTCGTATTCTCGTAGGAAAAGGCGGAATCATGTCTACTCCAGCAGCTTCTGCGATTATCCGTCAATATAAAGCTTTTGGAGGCATTGTTCTCTCTGCTAGTCATAACCCAGGAGGCCCTGACGGTGATTTTGGCATTAAATACAATATTACGAATGGGGGCCCAGCACCAGAGAAAATAACTGATGCTATTTTTGCCAAATCGAAGGTGATTGATAGTTACAAAATCTTTGAAACTGCGGATATTAACCTAGATAAGCTGTCGATCGCACGTATCGGAGAGATGGCAGTAGAAGTCATCGATCCAGTCGAACCCTACGCTCGTTTAATGGAATCTCTTTTTGATTTTGCGAGTATTCGTAAACTTTTACAGAGTGACTTTAGAATTTGTATTGACTCGATGCATGCGGTGACAGGTACTTATGCCAAAGATATTTTTGAAAAAAGTTTAGGTGCACCTGCGGGGACAGTTCAAAATGGCATTCCCCTCGAAGATTTTGGTGGAGGACATCCCGATCCTAATTTGGTATATGCCCATGACTTGGTAGAAGTTCTTTTTGGCGATAATGCTCCTGATTTTGGTGCGGCCTCCGATGGCGATGGCGATCGCAATATGATCTTAGGCAACCATTTTTTTGTGACTCCTAGTGATAGTTTAGCCGTCTTGACTGCCAATGCCACATTAGTACCTGGATATAAAGATGGTTTATCTGGCGTAGCGCGATCGATGCCAACGAGTGAAGCTGTAGATCGGGTTGCCAAAAAGTTAGGCATTGATTGTTATGAAACACCTACCGGCTGGAAATTCTTTGGCAATTTATTAGATGCTGATAGGGCGACTCTTTGCGGGGAAGAAAGCTTTGGTACAGGTTCTAATCATGTCAGGGAAAAAGACGGTTTATGGGCCGTGCTTTTCTGGTTAAATATTCTTGCCGTAACAGGAAAATCAGTAGAAGAAATTGTCAAGGATCATTGGAAAATCTATGGACGCAATTTCTATTCCCGTCACGATTACGAAGCTGTGGCCTCCGAACCGGCAATGGAATTGATGGATCGCTTACGTAGCATGACGGTCGAACTTCCTGGAAAACAGTTCGGCAACTATACCGTAGATTATGCCGATGATTTTAGTTATACCGATCCTGTGGATGGCAGCGTCAGTAAAAAACAAGGTATTCGCATTGGTTTTACCGATGGTTCTCGGATTGTCTTCCGTCTTTCTGGTACGGGGACTAAAGGCGCAACTTTACGGGTCTATATAGAAAGTTATGAACCAGATGCTAGTAAACATGATGTTGAGACCCAGGTAGGATTGAAACCTCTAATTGATCTTGCAGAGGAGATTGCCTTGATTCGTCAATTTACGCAACGGGAAGAACCTACTGTTATCACTTAACAGGTTCCCATTATATTCTAGTCAAAACTGGTTTTAGGTTTTAGGGAATAGGTTTTAGGTTAAAAATAGTAATATTTTGATTCCTACGAACAAATATTCTAGATATAAAGCATTTACCGGCTTTATCAGGGTGATAATAGCTAGGGTCATTGTTTTTCCGGATTTCCCTAACACCCAATACCTAATACCTAACACCTAATACCTAACACCTAACACCTTCTACTCGTTATTGTTTAGCTGTCAATACTCTAATTACAGTTTTATCTTTGGGTAAGTCAGAACGCTTGATTGCAATACTATGGGTATTTAATTTCTTGGACTCCATTACACCCTTCGTTAAAGCCAAAAAGTCATCTACTGCCACCAAATCACAATTTTCCTTGTCAGCTGCATTAGTCAGATATTGAGTCGGAATGACGACCCGAGGTTTTAGTACCTCAATAGCTTGCATTGCCTGCTCAGGATTATAGGCTTTGACTCCGCCTCCGACGGGAAGTAGCAACACATCAGGACTACCCATCAGGATTTGTTCTTCTAGACTAATTGGTGCGGCCGCCCCACCTAGATGCAGAAGATTTACACCCCCTTGATTCCAACGCCAGGCGATATTTTGCCCAAAACGTCTACCACCTTCGAGATCATGGGGTGTGCTAATGCCTTTGAAAACAATATTTTTAACTTTATAATCCCCTGGATTGGTAATAATTTGAGGATTTCCTGCCACCTCTTCGATCGCACCTTCATCAAGGAGAAAACTACTAATCAGTACCAAATCAGCAACTACAGTTGGAGCCTTATAACCTGCGGTACAACCTAGAGGCAAAAAAGGATTAACTAAAACTTTGATCCCATTCCCGGAAAACAAAAAGCAAGTATGTCCTAGATAGGTAATTGTTACTGAATTCTTGCCCGATTGCGCTTGGATCGGAGAGGAAAAATTACTCCCTAAAATACCGATTGCGGTAAGTAAACTAGTTCCGCCATAACGAATTAACTGTCGCCGTTTCATATATCTTGATCAACTGATGTGTAAATTAAACGAGATTTCGCTCATCGAAGATAGAAGCTAGAAGCCTGCTTCTTGATTGCTGCTTAAGTTTAACCCCTTCGACCTTGTGCTAGGAAAAAAAGCTGAGCCCTCATCGCAAAGCAATTTTAAACTATTGATAACTCGCAAGGAAGGGAAACGAGAAAATTGCGCAATAGTTGTTTTCCTGAATTCGTCAAAATACTCTCTGGATGAAACTGAACCCCTTGAATATGAGGATGTTTCCGATGCCGCACGCCCATAATCGTACCATCTTCTACCCAAGCAGTAATTTCTAGATCATCTGGAATGGTTTCTCTTTCGATGATTAAACTATGGTAGCGAGTCGCAAGAAAGGGATTGTCCAACCCTTGAAAGACCCCAACTTTATTGTGATGTACCAATGAGGTTTTGCCATGCATGAGCACAGGTGCTGAAACTATTTTGCTGCCAAATACTTGTCCGATACTTTGATGTCCCAAACAAACCCCTAGTATCGGTATACTATGGCCTAATTTTTCGATTAACTCTAGTGAAACTCCCGCATCTTCAGGACGACCAGGCCCTGGTGAGATGACAATACCATCGGGATTCATTTTTTTTATGGTCTCAAGATCAATTTTGTCATTGCGATAGACCTGGATTTGTTCGGCTACAGGTAATTCTTGTCCTAACTCTCCTAAGTATTGAACTAAGTTGTAAGTAAAACTATCATAATTATCAATTACTAGAATCAAATTTATGCTCCTTAAGGTTTCTTCTGATTCATTATAGACACTACATTATCGGGAGTCTTTTCTTTACTTACTAGTCACTATTAATATCGAGGGGAAAATTGGAAATAGCGGCTTTGGGAATTGTCACAGTAGGTTGATTAAGCGTGACTGCTACCATGACCGATTGAGGAATAGTTTCTTCAATTTGAGACTCGACCAACTTTAAGCTGGGAGAATTAAAATTCGGGAATATTCCCGCGATCGCGGCGAGAATTGTCGTCAAGATGACTCCTCCACCCCAGAAAAACAATTTTTGTCGATTAAGAGCGCGATCTACTTCTGCAAAGACTTTTTGTGATAGTAAGTCGGAGGGTATCTCCCGAGTGACTGGGACAGACATATTCTGCATGCCGCCTTGTAATTTGAGTAGTTGAATATAAGTTTTTTTTATTTCGGGGTCGTTATCAAGTAATTGCTGCACTCGTTGACGTTCGGCGGCGGTTGCTTCTCCGTCAATATAAGCACTGAGTAACTCGAAACAATCGTCTTCAGTATCTTGCCCGTCAAGATTAGGTTGCCGATATTCTGCAAAATCATCGTACCTAGATGTCATTTTAGAATCACCACTGATTTAGATAAAAAGGCGGAAATAGTTAACAAAACACAATAAAAATCGGAAACCCCAATCTCTTCTTCCCTTACTAAGTTACTATTCATCAAGATATTTTCGCAAGATAGACTGTAACTTCAATCTTGCTCTGGCAATTCGAGATTTTACAGTGCCTAACGAGGCTCCTGTAATTGCTGCTATTTCATCATAGGGCAGACCTTCAATTTCTCGCAATACTATAGTAGTACGAAAAGATTCCGGTAATTCTGCGATCGCCCGTTGCAATTTATCGTAAAACTCACTGGTTGCCAGATTGTCGCTAGGACTGGGCATATCCGAGGGTAACTCCCAAGTCATTTCGCCGTCTTTGACTGAGCGAGGGGCATCCAAGGACAAGGGTCTAGCGATTCGCTTGCGCTTACGCAATTCGTCATAAAACAAATTTGTCGCAATCCGACTGAGCCAGCCCCGAAATTTGACTGGCTCCTTGAGGCGTTTAATATTACGATAAACTCGGATCCAAACTTCTTGCGCCAGATCCGCTCTTTCTTCCCAATCTGGAGCTAAATGATAGAGCAGTCTATTTACATGAGACTGATAGCGACTCAACAGCTCAGCAAAAGCAGCACGATCCGGTTGAGCCCCTTCTTGACAGAGGAGGATCAAATCGTAATTAGAGAGTTTTTCGGTAGACACCAATTTTTTAGTAGCGGTCACCTTAACTCCTGACCAGGATACAGGAAGAGATTGATTCATGAACTGCTCCAATACAAGGATTGAGTATTTCCATAACCTAGAGACCAAAGTAATTAGAAAAAAGTTCCTTGACCAATGAACGAGTTATGGTCTGCAATAACTTGTATTGAAACTTTATACTCTTAAACCTTTTGAGCTGGTTCATAATCAGGAGCATAATCTTGCAGCAGGCTGCTAAGTTGACTGGCAACTCCCGCATCACCTTTTGCCTTAATAGCTTGTCTTTCAGGGTAGAATTCCGGTCGATCTAGATAACGGGCGATCGCTTCTTCGACCTGACTTTTAATCAACTCTTGCAATTCTTCCCTGGCTCTTTGTCGTTGATAATTAGCACCTTCTTCTGTCGTTGCATACAAAGGGGGTAGCCGATTGAGGGCATAAGCGGCAATGTCTCCGACATCGAGAGAGATATCACTCGTTTGTTGAATCTCAGCAACTCTAGTAATCGCGTCACTAAGGACTAATTCTTCCATGACATTGATAAATTGTTTACGCGGAACCGCAACTACTTCCCCTGTTAGCAAAGAACCCATTAACTTATCCAATGCCATATATTCTTCTACAGACAGTTCAGCTGCAGCATCACAAATGCGTCCGACTTCCGCTTCCATGGTAGGAGTCAGATAGCCGTCTTGTAATGCCTGTTCAACAATCTCGGTAATTCCCATAGTTATTTATTTCGTATAAAGTTTTTTCAACACATCCTTTCCGACCCATCTTAGTCTCTACTTCAAGATATCGAAAAGGACTCGGGGAATATTTAATTTTCATTCACGTTAATTTGCTAGGGAATTTCGCCAAATCGCCAAGGAGCAGGATCTACCGCAACTCCATTGACATAAAGTCCCCAATGTAAATGAGGGCCTGTGGACGCACCTGTGGAGCCTACTGTGCCAATTTTCTGACCTGGTTGAACAAGATCACCTTCTTGGACATTGATATCACGCAGGTGCATAAAAACACTCAAGACACCCTGCCCATGATCAACTCCGACAATATTGCCATGAACTCGAAAGCCGTCTGCTTCCCGACCAATCAATCTGACTTTCCCCGCTGCGGGGGCAACTACTGGGGAGCCAGAACTCCCGGCATAATCAACCCCCTTGTGATAGTAATTCTCCGCAAACACGCCATTATAGTAGCGACGAACTCCAAAAATTGTAGAAACTCTTGCTGCATTGGGGCGCACAAAAGACCCATTCCAATATTTTTCAGGAGTCACTAATTGTTTAAAGGCCGCCACCTTATCTAACTCCAGTTGGGTTGCACGGCTAGCAGCCTTGCCCGATAGGTGAATTCTTTGGGTAGGAAAGGTGCGATTTTTTAACCAAACCCCGATATTACTAGTCCTGTCATCTCCCTGGATGCGCACTGTTATTTTTCCTGGCTTGTCCAAAGGAGACGTCGGCAGGAGAGCACGATATTTGTCGCCTTCTAGAAATACAGGGTAGCTTTTCTCTCCGACAGTAACTATTGGCTTGGAGTTCTCCTCATCTGTAGTCACGATGATAGAGATGGTATCTCCGAGTTCTGGGGTTGTTGGGGCAATTTCTACTTCTAGCGCTGCCACCGCAGTGGCGACAGAAAGCAAAAATGTTGTCACAATTCCTGTTAATCCTATTTGATTGAAGCTTGCTCGATCTTGATTGGCTTTCGAGTGGAATTTGTTGAGCATAATTTTTCTACATAAAAAGTCATGGGGGTCACCAATATCTGACAGTGTAATCATTGAAAAAGTTTTTGGGATTATTTCTTGCAAAATTTACGAAGCAAGTTTATCAAAAGCCCAAAATAAACTTAAAACATAAAATCTAAGGTTAAATTTTCCTAAACTGTAAACAGATCTCAACATTCTGTTGTCTGACTTTTCCCGAAAACGCTACGATCTACGGAATAATAAAAATGTAGTAATAAAAATTTAAGCAAAAAAAAATCTTATGGGGGAATCAAAACGGCGCAAAGCAGCGTTAGGAGAGGACTACGGGAAAGAGCAGACCATCTTGCCCTGGCTCCCAATTACGAAAACTCAAGCTCAAAAATTTGTCACCTGGACAACTAGAGGTGCTTGGATCGGAATCGGTGCCATGATTGCCCTGTGGTTTACAGTAAGATTTATTGGACCCGCTTTGGGTTGGTGGGAAGTTTATTAAAAACAGATAATTGTCATAAATTAAGATAAATTCATAAACGTTAAGGTGGCTTAAAGATTGATAGAGGTAACTAATGAGTCAAGAAAATCCCTACGAATTACTTGGTGTAAGCGATAATGCTTCCTTTGATGAAATCCAGTCCGCGAAGAAAAGGATTTGCGAGGAAAATAAAAATGATGCTCAAATCGTAGAGAAAGTTGAAGCTGCCTATGATGCGGTGATTATGGAGCGCTTGAAATTACGCCAAGATGGCAAAATTAAAGTTCCCGAAAGAATTCGCTTCCCAGAACGCAATAAGGTCGAAACTCCCACTCCCAATCAAGTGCCGACGCTGAATTCGCCAAATTGGATGCAGAATCTCATTGATAATCCCTCCCAAAACGAAATTTTGTTGCCGACGGGAGTGTTTCTCGCTTTGGCAGTCTTATCTTTCTTTGCGGGTAATGCCCAGGGTTCACCTCTGACCCTATTCATGGCATTGGGTTTTACGGCGAATGTTTATTTCTTGACTCGTAAAGAAAATCGTTTTGGTCGTTCTCTTTTGATTACGATTATTGCTTTTGTTCTGGGTATTGGCTTGGGAGCGGCGATCTCCGCTTCTTTGGCGAATAGTGGGATCACCCTCAATCCAGATCAGGCAGAGGAAACCAATGCCTCTTTTGCTTTTCTGTTGTTCTGGATTACTAGTTGCTTTTTGCGATAAATAATTTTAAGGAGCCAGGACTTAGGTATATTTTTCGTAGGCTGCCACAATCTTTTGTACTAGAGGGTGGCGCACCACATCAGCTTGGGTGAGATAGCAAAAGGCAATGTCATCGACTGATTTAAGTATCTTGCTGGCGACTATTAAGCCAGAATCTTGATGATTTGGCAAGTCGGTTTGAGTAATATCTCCTGTTACTACCATTTTGGAGCCAAAGCCTAAACGGGTCAGTACCATTTTAAGTTGAGCAGGAGTAGTATTTTGAGCTTCATCAACAATCACAAACGCGTTGGCTAAAGTACGTCCGCGCATATAAGCTAGGGGCGCAACCTCGATTTTTCCTCGCTCCATGAGATCGGGGATTTTTTCAGCATCGATAAATTCATATAAAGCATCATAAAGAGGTCGCAAAAACGGATTCACTTTTTGTTGTAAATCCCCTGGCAAAAATCCTAATCTCTCTCCTGCCTCCACTGCCGGTCGGGTCAGAATGATGCGATCGCATTCGTCTTGGAGCAAGGCTTGAACAGCGAGAACTGCCGCTAAAAAGGTTTTACCTGTGCCAGCAGGGCCAATCCCAAAAGTTATGTCATGATTTTGAATCGCTTTGACATATTGTTTTTGTTTAAAAGTTTTAGCCCGAATTACTTCGCCTTTTCTAGTTTGGGCCAGGACATTGGTTTTAATTTCGTTAAATTCCTCTGTACGACCGGTATCTAATGCCTGAAAAGCAGTCAGGATATCTGGCTCGGTAACTTGCTTTCCGGTTTCCCAGAGATACTTTAGCGATCGCACTATGGTAGCTGCTCGCTCCACAGCCTTCTCCCGACCAAACAACATTAGGTCTTGACCTCTCAAGATGGTTTTAACACCAGTTTGACGAGATATTAACTGTAGATTAAACTCTTTGTTGCCAGCTAGAGCGATCGCACTTTCCGTACTAGGGAAAGAAATTGTTTGGGAATAATCGGACATAGGGAAATTGAAAATTGAAAATTGAAAATTGAGAATTGACGAGCGACCCTGATGAGTTTCACTCATCTAAGGAACGCGCGGGTTGGAAAATTGACGAGCGACCCTGATGGCCTAAAGGATACACCTTCGGATAAGTTTCACTCATCTAAGGAGCGCACGAGTTGGAAAATTGAAAATTGCTTGTCCTAGAACATAAGAAAATTGAGGAAACTTGTCGTCCAGGTTACATTAATTGAGTAACATATAACTAGAGCGTGTTGGCATAAGCTTTCATTTTCGTAAAATAAGCTGGCATTCCACCATACAAAATATGACCCAGGAAAACAAGCAAAATTCATCGGCAACGACCAAGAGTCAGTCTGACACAACTGACAAAACTAATCAATCTGACAAGCAAGAAGTTACACCTCTCAAATGTTTGTTATCATCGGTTTTCGCTGGAGTAATGGCTTTCGGTGTATATCATTTAATGAGTGCCATTGTCACAACCTATTCAACAAAACCTATCGTATCCGACAATATCTTTGTTCTCAAGCTTACTATCGCAGTTCGAACCTTAGTTATCGGCGTTGCAGCCTTGGGCACTGGCGTCTTTGGTTTTGTCGCTTTGGGATTATTCCTGCTTGGTCTGCAAATAACCTTTAAAGATTTCTCCAAAAAGTTTAGTAACTAATCTAACGAAGACAGTTTACTTCTTACTTATTACTCATTACTCATTACTCATTACTTGCTATTGCCTTCCCTGTGTCTTTTGCGGTTTAGTTGCCGCTCTATTTTCTCTGGAGTCAAGTCCTCATAGCAATAGGGGCAAGAAATTATTTCGGCATAATAAGGGGAAGCTTTATCTTCTTCTGTTATCGGATGGCCGCAGGCATAACAAAGCTCATAGGTACCAGATACTAATCCTTCTTTAACGGCAACTCTTTCATCAAAAACAAAACATTCTCCCTGCCACAGACTTTCTTCTACAGAAATTTCCTCTAAATATTTTAAAATTCCTCCTTTGAGATGGTAAACCTCTTTAAATCCTTGGGATAGTAAATAGGAAGAAGCCTTTTCGCAACGAATTCCGCCAGTACAGAACATTGCCACTTTTGGATGTTCTTGAGGATCAATATTTTCTGCGACATATTCGGGAAATTGACGAAAAGATTGAGTTTTGGGGTCAATTGCTCCTTGGAAACTTCCAAGCTCTACTTCATATTGATTTCTGGTATCAATCACCGTAACTTCGGGATCGCTAATGACTTGATTCCATTTTTGAGGGGGAATATAAGTCCCAACCTGTTTATTTGGATCTACTTCGGGAATTCCTAAAGTGACAATTTCTTTTTTTAGTCTGACTTTTAGTCTCGCAAAAGGTGCGGATTTTGCGGTAGATTCTTTATGTTCTAAATCAGCCAAGCGATCATCAGTACGCAGAAAAGCCAAGACTTGATCAATTCCCTCACGAGAGCCAGCGATCGAACCGTTGATACCCTCTAAGGCCAATAAGATTGTCCCTTTGATATTTTGCGCTTGACAATATTCTTTGAGGAGCTGTCTTTTCTCTTTAAAGTCAGGCAAAGAGACAAATTTGTAGAAAGTAGCGACAATATAGGTCATTAATAATTAAATGGTCAATGGTCAAACTCGCGCGTTCCCTTGCGCCTTTCGGCGGCGCGGGGTCGGGACCCTTCGGGTAGAGCTCCGCAAGCGTCAATGATTAATGGTCAGTGGGGAAACGATCTTCTAAAACATCTTTGGCAAAACGCTCGACAGCATCAGTCATGATAGATTGTAGATCGATATAGGGTTTGGCAAAAGGAGGCGTTGTTAGAGATAGACCCAATAAGTCTGCTGTTACTAAAACCTGACCATCACAAGCTCCTCCAGCACCAATGCCAATAGTGGGAATGGAAACTGTACTCGTAATAGTTGCAGCTAATTCTGAGGGAATATGTTCTAGTACTAGAGAAAAAGCTCCTGCTTGGGACAAGGCGATCGCTTCATCCAAGATTCGATCAGCTGATTCAGCAGTATTTCCCTGCTGTTTATAACCCAAGCTATTACAAGATTGAGGTGTCAGTCCCACATGACCCATAACGGGAATTCCAATGGCCGTTAGTTCCTTGACTGTTGCGATCGCCCTGGCATGGCCCCCTTCAAGTTTGACCGCAGCAGCTCCTGTTTCCTTGAGAACTCTTCCGGCGGAGTGAATTGCTTGGGAGACATTTTCTTGATAACTTAAAAAAGGCAAATCACAAACGATTAAGGCTCTTTTCACGCCTCGACGAACCGCCTTGGCATGATGAATCATTTCGTCGAGAGTAACAGGTAAAGTTGTCGGATGTCCCAAAGCCACCATCGCTAGAGAATCTCCCACCAATATGACATCAACCCCCGCTTCGTCTAACACCCTAGCAATACTGTAATCCCATGCGGTAAGGGAAATAATGGAACGCTGCTGTTGTTTCCAAACATTTAGTTGTTCTGTTGTGACTGCCATTCAAATTCGGGTAATAACTTCCCCACATTATAAAGGATGAGGGATGAAGGATGAGGGATGAGGGATGAGGGATGAGGGATGAGGGATGAAGGATGAGGGATGAGGGATAAGGGATGAGGGATGAGGAACTTAACTGATCACTGATTACGGCAAAAGAGGTTCGGTTTTACGACTTTCAAGAAACAACTGATCCCGATAGGATATTAGCTAGTTGTCATACAATTTTCCCAACTTTATTTGGGTATTAATAATATTAGTTCACTCTTTTAGGAGGTCGAGATACAAGTGCAAAACTGGCTGCTAAAAAATATAAGCGATGTTCTCAATAGCAACCAAGAGATGGTGCCAGATGTCTCGATAGATAATTCTGCGACAACAGTTTTGCCCCAAACAGAAGAAAATCGACGCTTGGCAACCTTAAAGGCACAACAGGAATGGTTCGGCGCGATCGCAGCATTGGAAAAATTACTCTTATCCACAGTTGAAATAACTCCAGATAAATCACTACAAGGTCTGGTTTTCTCCGCTCCTGTGCCAATCTTAAGTAATTTGGATTTGTTGGCTCGTTTTCAAGCCGGTATCTTTACGACCGATGCTTTTAAACCCCATGTCTTGATGCCTTGCGATCGCACCCATGCCCCAGAAAATGAACAAGATAATCACGATTCTTCAATTCTCCAACTGCCACTGGTTCCCTACGACCCGATCGCGAAAGAACAATTTTGTTTAGTTTTTACCCAGAAATTCGCTTTGGTCATGGTTTTAGGCCAAGACGCTTTGGGTATGCCCAACTTTAATTTTTCCTTTGATCCAGAAACTATCAAATTGGTTTGGCTGACTTTGCGATCTCGTTTATATCTCCTAAAATATGAGCGCCTCGCGCAAATAGATCAACTAATTGAGCATTTCTCCCCCCAACTGCCCGATTATCGTTTAATTAGCCAATTCACTCGCAATCTGCTGCAAAATTTGCCCAATCTGACTGCATTAGCTATTGGCAATACTTGTAAAATTGAAACCATTGCTGTATCCCAATCAGAACCAGAAAAGGCAGAAACTACTCCTGACTATGTTTCTCCCATCGTCAATGCCAGCCCCAGTGGCAAGCTGGAAATGGAATTATTACAAGCTCTTACCCATGAAATACGCACACCTCTGACAACCATTCGAACGATGACCAGGCTGTTATTGAAAAAGAGCCAAGATTTCTCCACCAAAGCGATTAGCAGATTACAAACCATAGATCGCGAATGCACAGAACAAATCGAAAGGATGGAATTAATTTTTCGGGCCACGGAACTAGAATCAACTTCAGCTGCCTCCTATCCTGTTCATCTCACTTCCTGTTGTTTAGCCACCGTATTGCGGGCTAATATCCCTCGTTGGGAACAGCAAGCTCAAAGACGCAATGTGAACTTAGAAATTGTCTTACCGCAAAAGCTTCCTCCGATTATCAGCGATCCAGCCATGTTAGATCGCGTTCTGACTGGCCTAATTGAAACCTGCACTCGCAGTCTATCTCATGGGGGAAATCTCCGACTGATAATATCTACCGCAGGCGATCGCCTAAAATTACAAGTACTTTCTCACTGCAATCACACAAGTAATCCTTTCAAGGCTCTTGGTCAATTACTGATGTTCCAACCCGAAACAGGATGCTTGAGTCTTAATCTCGATGCCACTAAAAATATGTTCCAAGCTTTAGGTGGCAAACTCACAGTCAGACAAAAATCGCGACAAAGCGAAGAACTAACAATATTCCTGCCTTTAGGAACGCAATCAGTCAACAGTTAAAAGCTTTTTTGGTTATCGGTTGTTAATTTATGGTTCATCGTTCCTAATTCATTATTTACGCGATACACTAAAATTTGCTTGCTATTGAGGAAGGAAAATGCAGCTAGAATATCCTGAAGATTTAAAATATCTTGACAGTCACGAATATGTTCGGATAGAAGGAGAAATTGCCACTATTGGTGTTAGTGCTTTCGCGATCGATCAATTAGGCGATTTGGTATTTATCGAATTACCCGAGGTCGGTGATGCTATTGCAACAGAAGATTCTTTTGGCACTATCGAATCTGTCAAAGCAGTAGAAGATTTAAAAGCCCCTGTCTCAGGAACTGTCATTGAACAAAATGAAACAGCCATGGACGCCCCGGAATCTGTTCAAGAAGATCCCTATGGTGAGGGTTGGCTCATCAAAGTGCGACTCGATAATCCTGATGAGGAATTAACCGATGTCTTGCCTGCCTCTGAATATCGTGCTTTGGTGGAAGGAGAAGATTAAACTGATTGCAAATTTTTTAGGGGTTAGGGTACATAAATCACCTTGACCTCCATCCGATCTATGCTAGTGAACGCGGGCGTAAATAAGCTATCTATCAACGAAGAGCAAAAAGCCGATGTACGTCTGGTATGAATTAGAAAGTAAATGATAAAAAAGAGAGGAAAAGAAGGAAAATGAAAGTTACTAACCTTTTCATCCACAACTTTTCCTCATGAATAGTAGACCTCTTGCAAAATATTTTTGTGGTAGAGTAAAGGGTTTGCACTTCTCTTGTACCTCATTTATGAACTACGCAAATGCCAAATCTCTATCAGGTAAAAAGTTTAAGCGGCGCTTTGGGGTCGAGAAAAAAACTTTTGAACGAATACTTGAAGCATTTAAGCAAGAATTTCCTCACAGACCAAAAGCAGGACGACCTTGGGATTTAGCAAGAGAAGAGCAAATTTTAGTCACCCTGGAATATTGGCGAGAATATCGTACCTATTTTCATATTGCAACAGATTTTGGAGTATCAGAATCAACTATTTGTCGCGTAGTTCATCGAGT
>NZ_ALVZ01000093.1 GCF_000332055.1 Xenococcus sp. PCC 7305
AGGGAAATAATAAGATAGGTGGAAACTCGAAAGGAATATCATTTCTGCTTAAATCGAAGAAAAAAACATTTTCAGGAGTTCCTCCAAGTAAATTATTTATATCAATTGTCAGCTTTTCTTGTGAGGTGCTTTGAGTTGCAAGATAAAGGGAAAGAGGACGGATAGGACTCTCGTAAATACTAAAGTCAAAAGAATAATTTTGATTGCCCTGCATAGCTCCAGTTTCTAACAAGATATATTCAGATAACGGCTTGACTGTTAGATGATTCCCGTCATTCTCTTTGTAGGTCTTTATCCTATTTGCATTCCCATAAGGAACGCTAGATGCTATGTATTTTGCAGCCATTATATAAGACCTAAAATTATTCCTTCTGTCTCTGCTTCTGTGGGTTGGCCTGTGATTTGTTCGTTACAAACTTCGATTCTTAAATTCCAATCAGTATCAGGAGCTTTTCCCGTGTTCTTCCTGTCCCAATGACGTTTTTGTACTTGCCAAAAACGACGAGGATTAATCTTTATTAATCCAAACTCTGGAGGGTGAGGATAGAGAATAATCTCATCTTGCTTTTTAGGATAAACCCTAATCCACTCACCATAAGCAGAATCAAGGGTTATTTCATACCTCACTCGTATGTATGCATACGAGCGAGCATCATCAACATTGCCGCTAAAGATTAACCTTGTGGTTTGAGACAGAGCCTCTGAATAATCAGGATATTCGATCCATTCCTCATAAATAGGTTGAAGTGTCCCGATTAAGTCCCAGGTTCCAAAATCATCAACAATCTGGATCGCTTGTGGCATCTTCTTCTAGTTCGTCGTATTCGCCTCCCCAGAGATACTCGTCTAACTCTTTTTGAGTTACTGGAGTTAAACATAAAGTATCTGCCTTAACCACGAAAGATTGAGCAAAATCAACGCCAATGTTATCTCTCCACCCAGGTGGGAAGCTTCCGTGAAGAGTTTCGTAAAATCCTGGAGTATCAGGAGTGTAAATTAGCCCCATAATTAAGCGACGATTTCTCGGCTAATAATCGACCAACCGTTTTGACCTAATACAGTTTCTTGTCCAGAGGTATAGAAAGCTGTCCTTTTACCACCACCTGGGACTTTCAACTGGGCTTTTCCTGGACGAGGGTTTCTCGTGCCACTAATTAGACTATCTTCCTCTTGCGGAGTATTGATTGTCGTAGAATCAATCAAGCCTAAAGTTGCCTTGTAGAGCTCAAAATCATTAGTATTCATCGGAAAAGCATAGAGAAGACCATTGCTTAAACTGGCTATTGCGGTAGTTGTCCGATTATTTTTTGTTAGACTAACCTTTCTTGGCGGTTTTACTAATTTCCAACCTGCCGCGATCGCCGCTTGTAAGGCTCCTTGAGCATAAAAGGTGCTGGCGTGTTCTTGCTGTGCCGCACTGGGATTATTTACTAATCTTTTCCTCACAGTTCCAGGCTTAGGGGAACTAGTACGAAAGACAGTAAGCGCACCATTCGGCAAAGTATTAGGAGCGATATGACCAAGAGCTGCTAAATCAGCCGCAGAGACGTTGGGTAAAGCAGTTAAGTCCTTCAGTACCCATCCGTAGTAAAGGTTAACGACACTAGATATACGCACATAGCTCGTTACATCCTTCGGTTTATTTAATAAATAATCAACCATTATTTAACCTCCAATTTTAAGGGTTATACTTACGATTTTCTAACCAGTAGTTAAAGGGGTTAAGTATTCAACTGCTTCAGTAACTAGCTGGCCTGAAGCATTAACCGTTTTCTTGAATGTTATAGAGAAATTCCCCGAAAGAGTCGCTGAATCGTTGTTCTCAGTAGTAGTTATGTTGTTGGTTCCATTAACTGTTACTTCTCCGTTGTTTTCTTTGTTCTGCATAATTTGCAGAATTTCAATTAGCTGACCTTCTATTGTGGTTGCATTTAAATTTACGGCTGCGGCCATGATTTTTTCTCCAAAAGTACTAATTTGCTTTGAATCCTTTATAGCCTTGACCGCAGGGTTGAATCAACGAAAAATGGAAGAAAAAAGGGAAAACAACCTAGGGTTTTTGTAAGATGAAGTTGATTATTTATCCGTTACTTAGTACCTGTAGTAAACGAGCTATCAGAAAGGTAAAAAAGAAATGGGGACACCCAAATTATTACGAACCTCGTATAACTTTAGTGAAGCGTCTAAGCGCTACTTTAGGATGGTCAGAAGATAAGGTTAGACAACAAATAAGCGAGGAACGCTATTTTTTAATAGAACATGATCAGTATTTTTCTTAAAGCGTAATTTCAGGACTAGACTTGGTGGTAAGGATATCCTGCTTGATTACGGCAAAGTCATCGGGAGGAGTAGTAGTGTATAGAGGGATAAGATATTTTCTTTTATGATAGACCCCCCTTGTGGTCTGCTTTCCAACATCTTGATTGGCAATTTTTTGTTGATTGATAATCGACATCATCGCAGGGTAAACGCGAGTAGTTTCTTTGTAAAGCGACTTATATTTTTTTCTCGCGCCTTCCTTGGTTTCCTCTCTAATTTCCACCGTTTGAATATCTGGAGTAACTATTTCTAGTATTTTCTCAAGTAGCTTTTCCCCTTCTTCTGGCGAAGCTGCGTAAAAGGGCATAAGACTTTCATCGTCAAACCTAACCTCAAATCGAAACCTTCCCCAGAAATAACCATTAACACCACCTACGGCATTTTTGATAGTTTGCCATTCCAGCTTGGAAGGGTCTATCGAAGGAATTGTTATTTGAGTTCTTTTTGCCGTCGTCCCATCCTCGTGTTTCCAGACTGGTTTAGGTACAGAACGGAAGATAATTCTGGTCACCAGGCCAAAGGGTGGCCGTCGGACTGTGTCAATTAAAGGCTCCCCAATTATTTGTCCTAGGTCTCGATTCTCTACCATCTGGTGAGAACTCATAATCGTCATAGCTTGAGTTTTGATTTGTTGCCCAGTGCCATATAAGAGGTGACTTTCATCTTCACATTCCCTATCGGGGAACATCTCAACTAAGCAAGTTTCTTCAACTTGCGTTAGTTCCTCTAATCGTTGCCTCATTAACCAACTATCCAGCCCTCCCGCCAAAACATAGCCAGCTTCAACACAAGCATCTTTACTTCCGTCATACCACCCCTCCCAAAAGGCTTGTTCTGCGGGGTCTTGAATATTGTTGATTTTTTCGTCTGCGGCTAAGGCAAAACTCCAAGGTTTCGTATCTTCTTCCCCCCAAGCCGCGATCGCCCCACCAACGTCACTCCCCAAGAAACTATTAATAATAGATTTGATTGCTGGGTTGGCATTGGAACTATAAGCTTTAACCATTCTTCTTAAATTTTTGTATTGAGATAAGAAGAAATTACGTGCTGCTAGCCGAAAGGAAACTAAAATTAGGGTTGCAAGAGAAGCGGCAAACTCTTCGAGAGCTTCTTCACCAACCTCTTCTAAAAGATATAAACCTAGTGGTTCGTTGATAGTGGCAATGGCCGCAGCGGGGACAATTCCACAAACAAGGTAACCGACTGCATTTCCTATTGTCTCGCCTAATAAAGAGGCCACAACTATTTTTGTTTGCGAAATTTGCTGGTCTATTTGGTTGTCAGAAATATTCCAATTAAAGTTATATATATAGGTTACTGTTCCGACAAGAGACCCCCAAAGCGAAGTCCAAGTAAAACTTACGATGGGGATAAATACAGATAACGCAAACCCAATATATTGAATAGAACTAGAAAAAAAAGAGCCTACATAGGATAAAGTTTTTTCAATAAAGTTCCCTTCTGGCGCACCTTCTGGCCTGATAATTCGGAAACCAGGATTAGGGCTATTGAGGGTTAAAGCTTCACGAACCGCGCTACTGACCAGGCTTGGTAGATGGATTAGACTTGGCATTGGTAGAATATTTTTTCATTTTTGGACGATTTTTATAAGGTTTCCCGTAGGGCTTTTCGGGAGTTCCTCCAGGGACTAGGGTTTCAAAACCTTTCTCAAAACAGTCGATAAAGAAATCGAAATCATAATCGTCTGGATTATCAGTTTTTTTGTGAATTTTGCTGAGGTCTTGAAATCTTTTCTTGATTTGCTCTTTTAAGTCTCCATTGGCACTAAAAGACTTCCAGTATCTGGCTTTCATCATTCGGGCTACTTCTACGACAGTAGCCATTTGAGCTTCTAACGTATTGTTGTCATCAATTTCCTCAATTTTTATCGGTATTTTAGAGTTTTGGAGAGCTTTAGCTAAAGTTTTCTCAACTTCGTTTTCGTCTACTATTTTAGGATTGAAAAGAAGGTCAACTTCTGTAGTTTTTTGCTTAGTTTTAAAGCCCAAATATTCTTGGGCTGCAATGGCTAGATAGTAATTTTTTATTACTTGTTGTCTTGTCGAGCCTGATTCCGCTAAATTCTTTAAGGCAATGGGTAACAAAGCATCAATTTTAGCTTCTGTAAAAAGAGATTTCCCGACTAATTCTGCTAGAGTTTCGGCTAGGTTGGGCAGTCTGATTTTTACTGGTTGATCACCAACTTTAATTAGGTCAGAATCTTCAATCTGAATATCAATTGGAAAGCGACCAAACAACTCATCAATTATTTTAAATTGCCAGATTAAAAATTCAGAGAAATTGTGATTGTCTACTGTTTTCGGTTCTAATGGATTTCCTTCGTCGTCGTACAAAGGTTGTGTGATGGTTTCGGGGGCTGTGATGGGAAAGTTATCTAATCCTAGTTTGTTGTAATAAACTGCTAAAGAATTAAGAAGAATTCCAACTAAAGAATCAGTTTCAGTTGCAATAGCTTCTTTTGTAACGGAATCTAGTTGAGTTTCAGCAATTTTCTTTAATTCAGCATACCAATCAACTTCTTTGTTTAAATAATCACCAAAAATATCTTGTAAATCTGAATTTAAATCAATTTTCAAATTTTCTTCATTTTCTGTTCCAAGAGTAAAGGAAATTTCTTTGTTAGTGAATTCTATTTTGCTTGGAATTTCATCTAAGATTCCTATCGCTGCATTAACTCTTGTTGCCGAATAATATTGGCTAAGTATCCTTAGTGGGCAGACTCCTACAACTAGAGTCATTTCCCCTCTATTTCCTCGCAAAAGAGAAGGAAGTAGGTAAGTGATTGAGTCTAGAGGATCTAACGGAGTTCCTTCTACTTTGCTAGTCAAATATTTCTCTGTGGACTCAAGAACTGCGTCTTTAAAAGACTCTTCAAAGTCAGAACTAACAATTCGTTGAATTTCCTTAGTTTCTGGAGAAATTGGAGAATACACAAATCTTCCAAAATCTTTAGTGGCTGCACTAGCCGCCAAAGTAATTGGGGAACCTATTGTTATTTTTGTTGCTGTCTGACCACTTTGTTCTATGCTTTCTTCTATTGGTAAATTTGATGTCGGAATATTAATTGAATCATCAGAAAGTATATTAATTGTTGTTGGTTGATTATATACATTGGTAATGTTTACTTGTGTTTTATTAATAACTGGGTCAAAATCTAAAATTAAAGTTTCTGTTGGCGATTCTATTTGTTCTGGCTCAGGCTCCTCAAATGCATTATATTTTAGCAGCCCAATATATTCGTCATTTGAAGTAGGAAAATCTCCGCCATCAAGAGAATCAAAAAATAATTTAATTGCTTGTAGAATCAAAAATGGATGAGCCATAATCAGGAATTTTCTATTTTATGGGTTGGTAAGGTTTACGCTTAGTTTTCTTCTTCTTCTGTCTCCTCTTCTAAATTGAAATCTATTTTTCCCTCCAACAAAGCACCAATATTTATCTGGCAAAGCATTATCAAATCAACTAGACTTGGACTTTGATTGTTTGTCCCAGGAATAGGTAGATAGGCTGTTTTGTCCTCATCAACTTGTATTGGTAATTTTTTTATTGTCAAAGGTAAGCCTAATGCTTGCAGTATTTCTTTTACTATTGCTTGGGTTATTAAAGAGCAAATGTGGTTTTTGCTGGCTGACTTATTAGTTTGTCCTGCTGTATATAAAAGTTGGAGTAATAAATTATTCATTCCTTGCACAGGAACTAATTCCCCATTAGGACTAGGAACAATATTCGCCCCTGCATCTTGTATTCCTATCGCCCTATCCAAATCATCTAATATCAAATGGATTAGCTGAGGGATATTCTCAACCAAAACATAACCACCCTCTTTAATCGAATTGGCTTCCCCAGTAAACTCATCAACCCCAAAAGAATTGCTCCTAACGGCGTAAGCAATCCCGTCTCTGTCTTCGGTTGCGCTTCCTCCCGTCTGGCCGACAGAACTTCCACCTTGATTCCTGCCAAACTGTCCCAACGGCCAACCTGCGGGGAGAGATTCCCCAGTCTCAATAAGTTTTGATTGACGGATTGAACGTATAGAACCATCTGGGGCGACGGATATTCCCAAAACACGGGCAATCCTCTCGGCATAATAGCCGATATTCGCGACTCTCTTGGTTTCTCCGTCTCCTTGATAAGCGAATTTTCCCGAATCTAGAGAAGCGTGTATCTCCCGCACTAGATCTAGAATTTCCTGGGCGATTTGTTGTGTCATGCAGCTGCACTCCTCAAAGTATTTCTGATTAAAGTTAGTGATTAAGGTTGGTAAATTATTCTCGAAACTCGATAAATCTCTTGGTTGTGGTGTGGTTCTAACGGTGGATTTGCCCTCTAGCGTCCAAATGTGATCGTAAGTCTTGGAAAAAGAAACAGTTATTGGAGAATTAACGTACTCGTCAAAGTGAATATTGGCCGCCCGATATAAACTTCCTTGGGGTGGCCGATAACCCTCAATGTCAGAGGAATAATAGTGAATTGAAGAAGAGCTTTCACTGCCAATAGGTCTAAAGCTGCCTGTGGGGTTATAAGACTCCCCTGTATATTCGTGCTGACCTTCAGCTTGACCTGAATCAATGAAATATTTTATTTGCAACTTAGTTAAAAATAGGTTTTCCTCAAACATCCAGCCCCCTTCAGGATTTCTAACCATGGTCACCCGTGGATCTCCTGCAACTTTCATCGGAGCTTGACAGTCAGAAAAAAGATAATTGTTTGCGATTAATAATAAAGGTTCTCTTATTCGATAGCTTAGATAGCTTCTAATCTCTGTCGTTGCTTGATCATCTGTTAGAGAATAATTGCCGAATTCATCAGTCTCACTAAGCAAATTAAAATCATCTCGACTATCGATAGCAGTTGAGGCGATTATTCCCTCTGAAGCTGAACCAGAAGTACTGACTCGATTGTATTTATTGTTTAACCTCGTATGAATAAGCCCTGAAATTTGACTTGCAGAGAAGTATCTGGGGTTTCCATTTGTTAATCTGAAACCGTTCTCAGAGTACTGTTGAGCCGTAACCCCAATTCCTAAATCTTGATTCTCCGTCGTGTCTCCGATTAAATTATTGAATAAGTTGTTATTTCCGTAGAGAATATTAGCTTCGTAATGAGCATCAGGGTTGATATCTGCCACCTCGTAGGAAATTGGCGATGGGACATAAGACACTGATATAGATTGGTTACCGTTGATATCGCTAACCAGACCGCTACCGTTTGGATTCGGTTTGGTTCCGTAATAGTTGCTTAAGCTGACTGATTGATTCCAATTAATATCTAAAGAGAACCCGCTTATTATCTTTTTCGAGGGGAAATTAATTTCTATT
Organism: Xenococcus sp. PCC 7305; assembly: GCF_000332055.1. Taxonomy (GTDB): domain Bacteria; phylum Cyanobacteriota; class Cyanobacteriia; order Cyanobacteriales; family Xenococcaceae; genus Xenococcus. The sequence goes on from NZ_ALVZ01000093.1 coordinate 7,659, forward strand.
TCTGCTTTTAAAGAATCTAAGTAGCCCTGAAAGTTTGAGAATAGATAATGCTCTGGTATTTGTGCCTCAACTTGGTCTTTAATTACTGAATTGTTGGAATCTACAACCATTGTGTAGCCAACAAACCAGCGAGTGTTTAAATAAATTTCTTGTCCCTTGGCCTGAAATTTAAGATTGACAAGATTAAATCTCTTGGCGGAAGGATCGGCCATGCATCCTTCCGTTGAAAGCTCTAAAAAAGGATAAGTGTACAGGATTTGGATGAAATGAAGCTGATTAGCGTTTTCAACCTCTAGAGGAATATACGAACCCCCAAGAATATCATCACTTCGACTATCAGGAATCTCGTAAAAGATTAAATCATTTTTTGTTAATAAAGTCGTGACTCTTTCGACTCTAATTGCATGGGCTGGATTCGTATAGGTGCTAAGTTCTTGATATATCCAGGGTACAGTCTCGTAAAAAGTAATTGTGACCCAATCTTCACTATTCTCTGAGTTTGGCAAAGTCAACTCTACCAAGTCAGCGTAATCTCTTTGATATAAGGAAAAATCAATCAAACTTAAATTCTCGAACCGATTCCCAAAAGCAATATTAGTATCGGGAGCAACTGGGTGATTTTTAGGAAAAAGAGTACGAAAAGAACTTAGATATTTTCCAAACTCGTATAGCTTAGAGGAGAATTCCCAGGCATAGCTATAATCTTCCTCTGTATAGCGTTCAATAACATACGGATTTTCTATATTAGGAAGTCCCAGAAAATAATGACGTTCATCCACCAAAGGGTCAAGAAATGGCCGCAGCGTATCAGGAATAAAGAATTGAACTAAATCGTGAGTTTGTTGAGGGTCACAAATATAAAGGGCTGGTTTAATACTATCGTCGATGGGATAGCCATTTTCAAAAGGCATTTATTGTTTTTGCCTCCAATTACTAAATAAGTGAAAAGTTAGCCAAGCTAATGACTAAGAACAAAGGATAATCACTGCAAAATAAATAATTATTTATTCCTAACAATTAAGGAGCTGGAGGAGTTGGAGATAGGGGCGAAAAGCTTGCAGTAAAGACAACCGAAACAGATTCGGAGTATCCTTCATTAACTAACACCTCGTCGGCCACAACAACAAAATCGACGCTGTCCCCTGCACGAAAAATAGGGTTATCGATAGTCCAGTTATTGGCGTCATTAACATCGGTTATAAACCTTTGTTGTCCATTAACTTCTAAATAAAACTCAAAAAAAGAATCGGGATTATCAATAAATAAGCTAACCCCATAAAAATCGAAGGGGGAGTTCTGAATTAAAGTTAAATAATTAAACTCTAAATCAAAGACAGCGTCTTTTGTAATCGTAAAAATCCCGCCACCTCCACTAGGAGTATTTTTTAAAATATTAACTTCATCTATTATATTGTTGATTGCAAAACATATAAAAGTGCCATTACAACCACTTTGAGAATTAGCTGTAACAACTTCATCATTTACTCCGATAAAAGTCGGAATCTTGTAAACATTTAAGTCCGCCATTCTGTAACCTCTTTATGTGTTTTATAATTAGTTTGCGAAAATATAGCTGTTATCAATAATCGAATTGTTATCAATTATTGACCCGCTAGGCAATTCAAAAAATTCGTATCCAGTAGCAATTCTCTGGACAGCACAGACATAATTGCTTCCTAGAAGAACAGCCTTGTAGTCAAAGGGTAAACTTGCTTTAATTTGAACATAAGCACCGTTTTGATTATGCTCAAATCTTTTAATCTTAATGTTATCCTGATCTACAGGAAGAGAGGCCAATAAACTCGCAGCACTCCAATATAAATATTGCTCTAGAGAGTGAAGAATAGAAGGGGCTGGTGGAATTGGTTGAAATTGTCCGCCACTACTAGCACATTTAATCCCTGTCTCATAAGGAGTAGTTCCCGCAAATTCTTTGATATGAAGAATCAAATTATCACCAGTACTACTTACAAGAAAAGAATCATAATCAAGCTTAGCTTCTAGGACAAGCAAGGCATTATCTAAGTCGCTAATATTCTCCCCAATCTTTATTTTCTGATCAGCTACTCCCTGATTACTTTCACCTACAATTGAGGCTCGCAGCATAGAAAAAGCATAGACTAAAGCTCTTTCGAGACTATCAATACCTATTGAATTTCTTTTTTGTTGAGACTCTAAAGCTACCAATAACTAAACACCCCCTGTTATTTTTTAATAGGATTGAGTTTAGTTATTATTATAGTGTAGATATTGCTTTCTGGCGATCGCAAATAGATAGCTCAATCTTACTAAAATGAAACAATAATTTATCAGGAGAAATATGGCTTTTCATCTTCTAGCTACTCCTCGATATCTACGATATCTTTTGGGACAAGATAAGAAAAATCTAGTTCACCATTACGATAATAATAAAAGTTACACTTTTTGCAGTGGGAATAGGAAGTTTGTTCACTCGAAAGATGCTGATCCATTATTTTGTCACAAATGGCACAGCGAACTAATGAAGGGGAATAATCCTTAACTTGGTTACTCATTATACATTTGTCCTTATCCAATAAAACTATATTTAATTCCCCAGTTTGTTAGAATCTGTCCTCGTTCTGGCCTTGAAAGTTCTCGAATAAAATCAGTTGCCGACATAGGAGTAATTCTTAGAGAGAATTTTTTTTCTAGCTTGGGAATAGCTATTTTCATTCTGCTTTCTGAATGATACAGCTTAGCTAAAAGATAATCTTCTGTAACTTTAATGTGATTTCCTCCTGAAATCCAATAATGCATATGTTGTTTATCTATTCCATACAAGATATGTCTGCCCTTGAGGACGGGGAATAAATATTTGTCAATTATGTCATGTCCAAAATTTCCATCTTCAGGAATCTCAATTCCTCCAGATTCATTCAGAGCTTGAATATCCTTGGGGATAACAGGTTTTACTTTTGGCGTACAAGAAACCGAATTTTGAACTTTAGTTTCCGCTTTCTTAATGGCGCTTTGGGGACTTTTTTCAGGCAAAGGGGCTCTACCCATTAAGAAATTATTTGCTGGTAAAGGAGTCAAATCCCAATCCTGACGTTTCTTTGTTGAAAGCGAATCATCTTTGTTTCTATCTTCAGTCGAAAATTCTTGTTTTTCTTGAGAGAGGTCTTTCTGTTCTTCTAAGTTCTCCCTAAAGGGCTCATTTATCAAGGTTCCGCTGACAAAAGGTTCACCCTTGCTTACTGAGTCAGTCCGAGTCATTACTGAGTTAGCTTCCAGAACAGAATCCATTTTAAGCTCTAACTCGGCTATCTTTCCTCTTAAGTCATTAAGCTGACTCTGTACTGAGTCAGTCCGAGTCTGTACTGAGTTAGTGGGACTCAGTACAGACTCGGTTAGGCGAAAATATTCAGCAAAGATAAACTTACCAACTTCGCTCTTCGTCTGGCCTTTAGCTTTGCAAAGCTCGCTAAATTTCGCCTTGGTTTCTGGCGGTAGATATATTTGTACTCGGTTATAATAGTCTTTATTCATCGGCTTACTGAGTTAGTACTGACTCTGACTGACTCAGTATATCACTCGGTACTGACTCTGACTGACTCAGTAAGATTTTCTTATTATTGATTCTCAACAAAAACGTTGTGGAAGCAATAAGGCTTACCCGTTTGGGTACGAAATCGCTTACGGCTGTGAAAAGGGGCTAGAAGCTTTGAAAACTCGTTCTATTTCCGATAATTACTGTTATCGGGGTAATAAAAAACGGTATCAGCTTGATACCGTTTGGCAAGAGAAGTTATAAGGTAATGTAATAGGTTACAAATTGGTTGGTTATTCAGTGATCGTGCCTCTCTTTGTGGGTTGGGCGGTAAATAGGCGATCGCTGTTATCCTAGCATGTTTAATTAAATAAAGAAATGTTACAGATTTCCTGAAAACGCATAAAAATCTAAGGAAATTAGTGAGTAATACTTAGCGACGCTGTACCTTGAAGCCAAAAACCTCACAACATAAAGTTTTTGAGCGATCGCTTTCAATGGACTTTACAGATGGTATACAATTTAGGAGCGAAACCAGCTCAGGAAAGTTCCTCAGTTGAACAATTTAAAAGAAAGAGGTGCAGGGGGAAAGTTGCGAAACCAGACCCCTGCTGACTCTCGACACGCTCATGGACAGCGTGTCTCAAGCTTATTGTATCTTTTCATCAGAATTTCCTCATCTTTATGTAAAGTGAGGAACAGTTTGGGGTGTCGGCAAACTATTTTTCCCAGAGAAGATTTAAGCTTCGGCACGCTCCTATTTTTTTCTTTAGGAGAACCAAACAATGTATATTCCAAAAATACCCAAAACGAAACCGCCAGAGGTCTCAAGCTCTAGCGGTTTCTCTCCATTCGTTTTAGCCAAACAACTTAGGAGTATTTGAAATGTCTTATAAAGATAGTAACAAAAAATCCCAAGGTGAAGCAAATAAATCACCATTAGATTCGGAAACTTTTGAACTCATTCAATCTGGTGAAGCTTCCAAAGCAACCACCAAGGAATATCTTGCCAAGATTGAGAATTTTCTCTTTGATGACAAGAATATTGATCATCCTGATTACCTTGAAATTCAGAGTCAATTGGATTTAGTTGCTGAATTCTTAGAGAGTTTCCCAGATGATTCTGACTCTGACCATGCCAAGACTCTTGCAGCTTCTAGCAATTCGAGTAAACGACTAAGATGCACAGAAGAGGAGCTGGATAAAGAAGTAACAGCAATCATCGAGAATGAGAACCTCACAGCAGAGAAACTTCAGGGAGCTTTAACTTACCTCTCCGATAGAATTGGGATGCATCCACTTGAGCTCGAAAAATATTATCGAGCCAAGAAAGATACGATCGAGAATCAAGGTCATCTCGAAGAAGTCAAAAAAGAAGTTGACAGCATCCTCAAGCTAGAAAAAGCTGGCTTGAAACTCGAAGAAGTTATACCAAGCTGCTATGCAGACTTAATTTACGATTACTGTGAGGAACTAGGAATACGCCCCGAAGCTTGTTTTACCTCCTTGATATCTGGTTTCAGTGCTTGTCATCGTATTGGTACTGAAATTATCCTTGCTCGTCGTACTGGTTACCGCCAACACCCAGCAATCTTTGCAGCAATAGTAGCGAATCCTGGTTCCATGAAAAGTGAAATCAGAAAAAGATTTGCTGTGAAGCCTCTGCTAGGACTTCAAAAAGACATGATAGATCAATTTGGAAGAGCCGAGAAAGAGCGAAAAGAGACTGAACTAGAATATCGTTCTATGTCAAAAGACGAACGAAACGCAGCGTATCCCGAAGGATTACCAGAGTTCCCAGAAAGGTCAAAAGCAATATTCATAGACGACCCCACTTTTGAAGGTTTAGCTCTTAACTTTTTTCATTATCAAGATCAGGCAATTCTTTATAGCAGAGACGAATTAAAGGGGATTTTTGACTCTCTGAATAAGTATCGAGGTGGCAAAGGTTCAGATGAAGCTCAATTACTGAGTTTGTATGACGGTGACGGATTCTCCATCAATCGTGCGTCAGGCGGCACAATATTTGTTGAAAGAACTGCCCTCTCAATCTTTGGGACGATTCAACCTTTTGTATTAGCTTCACTTTGGGGTGATGGGCAAGATACTAATGGGATGTTCAGTCGATTTAACTACTGTTGGCAACCTGACGTTTGTACCCTTCTGAATTTGGAAGATGATGACTATGAGGATTGCCCACTTGATGAACCTCTAAAAACTTTATTCACTAGGGCTTATGCCACTGAACCTAAAACCTATTTCCTTTCAGCAAAAGCTTATAGAAGATACGCGAATTACTACAATTTCTTGAGTAAGAGAGCAATTAAAGAATCCAATCCTATAATCCAACATGCTCTTAACAAAGCTAAAGGACAATGTGGGCGATATATCTTGAATTTACATCTCTTGGAATCTCTAGGGAATAAGCCAACAGAAGAAGTCAGTTTAATAATAGAAACAGAGGCGGTAGATAGAGCCATTAAGGTAAGTCAATTCTTCTTAGAACAAGTTGAGTTACTGCATAAAACTCTGTGCGATACTGATTCTCAATTTGGTAAGTTTAGAAAAATACTTGCCTTTTCTGAAAGACTTGGCTGGATTAAAGCTAGAGACTTAATAATGGGAGAAAGAAGCTTAAGAAAGACAGACTCTAATTTAATTCGTGATTGGTTCTTAGAATTAGAAAATCTAGGATATGGAGAGGTTAAAGGACGCGGTACAAGATTAAAATTCCGAACTTTACCTAAAAATTGTCAACAGTTTGCAAATAATCCCGAAAAGTCTTGATTTTTCAATGGTTTTACTGTTGACATCCTTGTCAACAGTTTTGTCAACAGTTACCAAAACATAAGGGTTTTACTGTTGACACCCTTGTCAACAGTTTGACTCAAAACCCCCATTTCGTAACACAACTTAATTAAATAATACGATAGAAACTCGAAGACAACTCAAGAAAGGTAAAACAAAACTTATCTTTATCTTTTCTCAGTTCTTATCAGTATTATTTTTTTTAACTGTAACAAACATAGAGTCATGAAATTCTACAAGATAGAAAGACCAAATATGTCAAGTTCAATAATTATTAATTTTGACTTGGTCGAGAAAGTCAGCATCAACACTAAGAGCAACACTGCTCAGATTGATTTATGTTCTGGTAAGAAGCTCATGTTATCTCACCAAGAACTAAAAGATTTTCTAAACATGCTCTCTGCATATCAAGAACTAATTAAGCAACAACTACTCTCCTATACTGAAAAAGAGGATCATTTATAGACATGAGCAATTCACAAAACCTTGTAAATATTGAGGCTGAAGAAGCTATTCTTGGTGGAATTCTTCTAGATCCTGGTGCATTGGCAAGAATTAAGTCAAAAATAAAAGCTGCAATGTTCTCCGTGAGAAGTCACAGAATCATCTACAAAGCAATGGTTGAGTTAAATATGGGAAAGAAACCAACTGATTTAATGGCTGTCAGCACTTTTCTAGTAGATCGAGAACTACTGGATACAGTCGGCGGCACAACTAAATTAGGTCAATTACTCAACAGGACAGTTTCAGCCGTCAACATCGATCGCTATTCCGATTTGATAATTGATAAATGGGCGCGAAGAACATTAATTGAGGTTGGAAATAAACTTGTTGAATTGGGAAATGATACAAAGATTGAACTGTCTGAACTGACCGAGTCAGTAAGTGAGTTAGTGGGGAGTTGGGCTAACTCTACAAAGTCAGATAAGCAAGAAAGCATGATTGGAAACATTTCCTACACGGCCATAGCCCGCAAACAAAGTGAATTTTATGAAGAGACGATTAAATTAGAAGTCGAATTAGATTTAAATTCTGATCACAAAGCACAAATTAAAAAGCTCCAGGAACAAGCGGATTCTCTTTTTAAAGAATAGTTTAAAAAATGGGAATACTAGAAGTAGTTATGGAGGAAAAAAATGAAATTTTTAGTTTTAGCTACTTCTAGAAGAGGCAATCAACATGTCGAAAAGTTAATTAACTTAGAACATGTGGTTAATATTGATATAGGTAACCAAAAAAGAAAAGGTCAAATAAAAACGATTCACAATCAAACCATTATCCTAAATTCTCAACAATGTGAGGAGCTATGTGATTTTTTGAAGTCTGAAGACATCTATTCTTCAAGCTTTGCTCATTTATAAACTCTTGCAATACCTATTAAAAGCGGCTATCTCTATATTAAAATAAAAAGAACACTTTACAGATAGTGCAAGAATAATTACCGCCATAATTTCCAAGACACTATATATAGAAAAATAAGATTTTTTTGTTGGGAGAAAATACTATTTAAGCTTTTATCAGATGAATATTTTTAGGTACGACTTGATTTCTGGCGATCGCTTGTGGCACAATTATTGTGCAGTTATTTTAATTGATTATGACAGAAGAATTTGACACAACAAGTACAAAGCATTCTCAATGGCAATACTTTGACCTTGATTTAATTACTGAAATTCGTTCACATAAAAGTAAAAGACTAGTTCAAATAACGCTTAAGAATGAATTAGGGTTGATAATACATAATGATGAAGCTGACCTATTTGTTAATTTATTAAGAAGAGCACAACAAGAATAATCTAAATCATTACTTATCAGGCATTAAGCGGCCGAGATAACCCCCAATCACAAGCAATCCTGTTTGTTCCAAAGTTCCCCTGAAACTCTCATCAATAAACCCCAGAACGACAATCGCCACAGAAAAAAGCGCTACGATAAACTCAAGCAGGTTTAAATTGACTTTAGGAATAAAGCTTTTCTTGCGATTCTCCAATGCTTCAGACGATCTGTCCATCCGTTATAGCCTCCGTTGATTCTACGCGTAATCGCTCGAAACCCTGCAATTGTTTCCTGATCAGCATATCTATTTAAGTTTCTACTTTGCCAATACAAGCAAGCTATCCGACTACTAATAATCGGCTCAGTAGCTTTTAAGGGATTACTTACTAAATCAATCCCTAAAGCCCTAGAAGCCCATTGATAATTACTTCTTCCTGTTAACTGAATCACTCCTCTTCCTTTAAATCTGCGCCCATCACCACGATAAATATTGCCTAAATCCCGTCGTCTTTCATAAGCAGCTCCCGAAGCAATCTCTTCCTTCCACTTGAGAGAACCAGACTCATGAGCAACCTGAGCTATGAAAGCAGCTAAACGAGAAACGGTGTTAACATCAAACTCTTGAAAAGCTCTGTTTAGAGGATCAAAGAATAGATCGATATCCTCACTTCTGGCGTAAGGCAAACAAGCCCTGAAATGCTTATAGGTAATGAGATTGTCAAAGATAGCTTTAACATGAGGCTTATAAACAAACCATTTGCCAGGAAACTCTTGAAACTCAACTAACCAATGGTTTGCCCCACCTTCTGCAATCAATTTGCACTCAAACTCTGCTCCTCGTGGTAAATTACGTTTTTCTCGAAAGGTAAGAACGGAACTATCGACTCGCCTTGTTTTTGCAATTGTTGAATCTTTTATTATTAGTTTCATTTTGATTCATTCATCGGAAGAATGGAGCCCGTGCCTTGATTGAAAATCTAATTTCTTTTCTAAAAATCCGTTGACATCAATGATCATGTTTTCAAGCCTTTTAACTTTATGTAGAATAAGCTCTTTCATCGCATTATCCATGTACACAAAATTTTCATGATCATTGCTGTTTTTTATCTTCAGTAATTCCAAATCATGCTTGATTTCAGAAATAGCTAATTTCAGCTCATTTTTAATTGCAATAATTTGAGATTGTTGATTATACTTTATTTGAGAAAAAGACCAAGTAGCCGAAACTATCCCGACAACAAGAGAGAAAATAAAGCTTAATAAATCAATATCAAGGCTGTCCATTTTGTCCACGTTCAAATACTTTATCGTGAGCAATTAGCCCCGCAGGTTCACATAATATATAGCAATTAAAAACATCATATTTTGGTCTCAAAACTATTTGACTGAAGGGAAATAATAAGATAGGTGGAAACTCGAAAGGAATATCATTTCTGCTTAAATCGAAGAAAAAAACATTTTCAGGAGTTCCTCCAAGTAAATTA
>NZ_ALVZ01000094.1 GCF_000332055.1 Xenococcus sp. PCC 7305
CAGGGCTATTTCATTATAAAAACATCCATGAGCAGAGCTAAGGATCTTGAACAAAGCCGTTGAGCTTGAGCCATATTTTTCCATCCGTATTGTCGATAAAGATTGAGTGCCAGATTTCGTGCTTGAACAAACAGTCCCACTAGGGGAGTTGTTCGGATTCGAATAGTAACGAGTTTCTCTAGTAACAACAATCATGTCAGCTAGGATTTCGGCACGCTCTGACTCAACTTGAATCAAGGTTTTAAGACCAGGCCATTCTCTAATCTGGGTAAGGTCTCGACAAATACTGACACGGCGTTTTTCAATGCGACCATGGCCTTTATTTAAACTCTCAAAAGTTTGCTCGGGCTTAAAATTAGTCTTGACATCAGCAAGTAAACCACGATGATTGCCCTTGAGTGCTCCGAGATAATCATTTTCACTCTCAATAATCAACTCGGCTGTTTTTTTTGAGTATTGATAGCATCAAAGGCAAAGACAACTCCTTTGAGTGCTAGCTTTTCAATCATTTCTGGCAAGGCTTTAATCTCATTGGTTTTACTCTCAACTTTGTAGGGAGGCAAGATCAGCTCTCGTTCCACCAGATAACCTGTGACCATCATGATTGCTGGATGGGACTGACAATGAGGATTATCTGTTTCTTTCATAAACGAGTGCTTGAGCACTTTGCCATCTGCTGCCACAGTCTCCCCTGATTGCGGGCTAATCTTAAAGAAGCGATTAAGACTTTGGGTATAGCTATCCTCATCGGTTTGTAAGAGAACACGACGAATCGTGCTGTAAGACGGTAAGCGATTTTTTGCAGGTTTAAATAATTCTAATAATTCACGATTATAAGACTCAATCCAATCTCCAATGGCGAGAAAACCTCGATTTCCCGCCGCAACTGCAAGAGTAAACAGTGCTAAACATAATGTTTTGTCATGACGGCGACCCGCACGGCGACGTGGATCTGGTAGCTCTACAAAGGCATTTATGATACTTTGTTGTGGCATCCTGCTTATTAGGGGACTATCACATTATCCCTCTTTCTAGAATGAAATAGCCCTGACATCCTCATCAGCATTTGGTCTGGCAGTCACAACCAACAGGTTTACCGTCGGAGACTCCTTAACCTTTGCTTCAACCACCGCAGGCTGAACATTTTTCCTGATCAAAACCGCATCAACCGCCAAAGGTCGGGGTAAATCAGGATCTTGCAGCGCTTCCCAATGAATCCCATGAAACTCTGGGGTGATACTTTCAATTTCTATCTGTACCTGAGCTAAATTACCTCGTAGCTCATTGTATTTAGCATAAGCCTTAAAATCTGCTTGAAAAACCTGCTTAAATAAATCCTCGCCATATTTTTTGACACTATCCTTAGCTCTCTTCGCTTTTACTTACTCTAGAATTGGGCGACGCAACCATTGCTCAAAATACCATTCCAATTCTTGTTCTTCGCTGGGCGCAAAAGGGTCACTAACTGTAATCTGATAATTACTTCCGTCAATAACTAAAACCGCGTTAAACCCTGTCTCAGTCTGACCTGTTTCGCGGATGGTAATTACAGCCATAGATTTTGACATCCAGAAGAAAGAATAATTTAATTCCGACGGGAAAACTAACTCCAATGCTTCTCGTTTAAAGATTGACTTTAAAAACCTAACGATTTGGGATTTGGGGTTTTAGGGGTTTGGGGAATAATAATAGCCAGATTTCCCTAATTCCCTACATCCCTATTTCCCTAAGCGAGAAGTATTGAAACTAACCCTATCTCTTAATGTACAAGTAATGTACAAGATCTGGCAGTTTATGAGTCAGTAAAGAGAGGTGTTCGGTTTTAGGTTTTAGGTTTTAGGTTTTAGGTAGTAAGTTTTAGTTTAAGAAAGTTCCCCCATTACTCATTACCCATTACCCATTCCTCTCCCCAAAATCGTATTAAGTAATATAATGATGCGGAACCGGGAAACTAGTAGACGTAAGCATAAATAAAACCACTATGCCAAACAGTTCAAAAGATTGATATTAAAAACTTTTGATTCTTCAGAAACTAAAAAATTAATAGAATAAGCTAAAAGCATTGCTATAAATAGTTTCTGGTCTTCTTTTTCGGGGATTTAACCCATTTGCCCCTGCGCAGCTCTACCCGAAGGGTCTCTGCCATCTGCCATCTGCCTTCTGCCTTCTGCCTTCCCCGTCAGGAGCTTTTGACTTTTGACTTGCTCTACTAGTTGTTATTTAGGATTACGGAAAAAAAGATTTAATGTTCAACTCAAGAGTTAGCGGTATTTTACTCCATCCCACTTCTTTGCCTAGTCCTTTTGGGATTGGAGATCTCGGAGATGATGCTTATCAGTTTGTCGATTTCTTAGCTGAATGCGATCAGCAAATATGGCAAATCCTACCCATTGGGCCCACTGGCTTTGGCAATTCTCCCTATCTGTCCTATTCTGCCCTAGCAGGTAATCCCCTCCTAATTAGTCCCCAAAAACTCCACGAAGACAATTTTCTAACCGAATCGGATCTGGCTAGTTTGCCTGGCTATCCCTCAGCTAAGGTCGATTACGACCTCGTGATTGCCACCAAAATCCCCCTACTAAAAAAAGCTAGCGAAAACTTTAAAGCAGTAGCTACCAAAAAACAACTAGCAGATTGGGAAGAATTCTGCGATCGCCATCAGGATTGGCTCGACGACTATGCCCTGTTTATGGCCATCAAAGAAGCGCATGACGGCAAAGGATGGCATCAATGGGATAGCGATATTTCCTCTCGTCAGCCCAAGGCGATCGCAGAATGGACAAATCGCTTGAGTGAAGCAATCTTTTTCCACAAATTTATGCAATATCAGTTTTTTAGTCAGTGGAAAAAACTCAAATCCTATGCCAACGAACATGGAGTCAGAATATTTGGTGATATCCCGATTTACGTCGCCCATGATAGTGCTGATGTTTGGTCTAATCCTGATATTTTCTGTCTAGACGAGGAAACCCAAGAACCTGCTCTCATGGCAGGTGTCCCACCAGATTACTTTAGCGCCACCGGTCAGCTTTGGGGTAATCCTGTTTATAACTGGAAAGAATTACTCAAGACTGATTTTAAATGGTGGATCAAAAGAGTTGAAGGCATCTTGGAATATGTCGATATTATTCGGATTGATCATTTTCGAGGGTTTGAAGCTTTCTGGGCCGTGGAACAAGGCGAAACCACCGCGATGAATGGAGAATGGATGAAAGCTCCTGGTGCCGAGTTCTTTAAGCTTTTAAAACAACAATTAGGTGAGTTGCCCATTGTGGCCGAAGATTTGGGAGTGATTACTCCAGAAGTCGAAGCCCTAAGAGACCAATTTGAATTCCCAGGCATGAAAATTCTCCATTTTGCCTTTGATAGCGATCGCGCAAATCCCTTTTTACCCTTTAACTATGTGAATCGGAACTGCATTGTCTACACAGGAACCCATGACAACAACACCACCATCGGCTGGTTTTACGATCGCTCTGAAGAAGCACAAGCCAATGTAATCGATTATTTGGGCGGAGCTTGCCCAGAAGGAGTTAACTGGGCTTTAATTCGCTTGGCAATGGGATCTGTGGCCAATGCCGCGATTTTTCCCCTGCAAGATATTCTCGGTTTAGGGACAGAAGCCAAAATGAATACGCCTTCATACGCCGAAGGGAATTGGGACTGGCGCTATCAACCGGAAATGTTATCCTCAGATCCGCGATCGCATCTCAAACATCTTACTTATCTCTACGGCAGAATGCCTATCAGGTAATTAGACAATTGATTAACTTTTTAAAGGGTGCAAAATATGCGCCCTTAATCGTTTATTCTGAAACAAAACTTTTTAATTGTATAAAATTGCATAAAGCAAAGTTAAACTGGTAATAGCAAAAAACCATGGATTATTTTGTCTCATACAATACATGTGTTTTATATGTTTCATTTATATAGAATAAATAATTATGTATGATTTTAGACTCTGACAGAGAAAAAACCTATTATCTATCTAAGGGGCGCCATAACTGTGACGGAAATAAAGTTCAAGTGAGTAATGCACGACCAACAACATTTTCCGACCCCATGTTCATCCCCGCGAATCAAGAAGGTCTTGTTAACCGCCATTCTTCATTTTCCATGACTACTAAAAAGGAAATCAAACGATTTCACCTACAAGTTGCGACCAAGTTAGAAGCCTTACAAGAGGTACTGCAATGGTTTGAGGGTTTAGTTAGTCCCTATTTGACACAAACCACAGGTTGGCAATGTGAAGTTGCCTTAACCGAGGCTTTTACGAATGCAGTTCGCCATGCCCATCACAATTTACCTCAATCAACCCCCATTGATTTGGAAGTAAAATTATGTGAGAGCTTTTTGGAAATGCGTGTTTGGGATCAGGGTAAAGCCTTTGACCTCAAAGCCCAATTGCAAGCTAACGAAAAAAATATCACGTCTCTAGATAAAGAAGGCGGTAGGGGTTTACAATTCATCAAAAAACTCACAGATGAATTACAATATCTCACTGTCCCTAACTATCGTAATTGCTTAGTTATTCGCAAAAAATACTCTTCATCAACTCGATAAAAAACTTTTAATCTTAAACATTAAATTATTAGAATATTTATATTCGAAACTGGATCTAGTGCAAGATATAGTGCACACCACTCCAGCATTTCTTCTTTCACAACTTTGGTAGAAGTTTCGAGAAGATATCACCATTACAAATAAAAGCATTCACTATTATTTAATTAGCTTTGAGCTATAATCCTGGTTCTGTTACTCCACTCTTGCTGCGGTTCAAGGCACTCACTGCGCGGGGGAAACCGCTAATCACAAAGCGATTTTAAATAGATATGTCCTCGGAACTCAATCTTAAAATAAATCATCAAGAATCTGCTAAAAAGCCAATTATTAGCTCAACTCACATTGCTTTATTAGTTTCCCTTGGGCTGCACTTGTTGTTATATAAATATGGCTTTCCTGCTTTATTTGTGCAAACCCAGAATGTTTCCGGACGACAAACCGTTGAAACTATTGAATTAAATCCTTTTGAGCAAGCTCGTCTGCCCGATTTAGAGTCTAATTTTGCCATTCCCGAATTTAATAACACTCCTCTTGATGGGACAGTTCCCCCTTTAGCACTACCTACCTACCTCAATCCTGAGATCGGAGATCTAACCGATCTACCAGCAATTCCTGTACCCTTGTTGCCAAATTTTGATGATTTTCCTGCCTATAGTAGTGATATCGCCTTACCTCCTATTGGAGAATTATCCGATCTTCCCGTTCCCCCAACCCTAGAAGATTTAGATTCCCTGGTTGAATCCCCTGTGACAGCCGTAGAAGATTTGCCAGAGGAACCCGAACTCTTGCCAGAAGAGCCAGAAACTGCGATCGCAACAAAAACTCCTGTAGAAGAACCAGAAGAACCAGAAGCAGAAAAACCAACCCCTGAAGAAATCGCAGCCGTGCGGCAACAGAAATTGCAGGGAGATCTTAGTGAGGTTAGTAACAGTTTACAAAAACAAAATCTAGGCAATAGTGATGACGATGCGAGGAAAAACTATGTAGCTTGGATTAGTCGAATTGAAGAAATTAAACCAGAAGAAATCACCTTTGAAGGGGTTTATCCCAAAGATGCTTGCATCAGAAGATTAGAAGGCGCTAGTGTTTATGGCGTAGTGGTTGATTCTAGTAATCAAATTGTTGATGCGGAGTTACTCAAAAGTGCGACCTATCCAGTTTTTAATCAACAAGCAATCAAAGATCTGGAAAAATATGATTTTGGCAATGAGACCCAGGATACCAAGCCCTATCAGGTAACAGTAGACTATAAATACAATGCGGAAATTTGTCCTTCTCTAACTCTGCCATCTTTAAGAAAAGAGAATGACGCAACTGCAACGCCTGAAACAGAAACGCCTGAAACTGTTCCTGTAGAACCAGAATCGGCAGTCCCTGAAATCGAGACCCCAACAGAGGCAGAATCAACAGAGACAGAAACCGTTGCGCCACAGGAAGCAGAAACTCTTGACTCAGAGACTTCTCCAGAAGAAGAAGACTTGCAGCCTGAGGATTTATCACCCGATGATTCCTTGAGAGAAAGACTGCGAAATAATCCTTTACCAGATGATGATTCTTTAAGAGAAAGATTACAAAATACGACTTTGCCGGATAATGATGCGATCCGTGAAAGATTGCGCAAGACTCCTCTTCCTGAGAACTAGTGCCGCTGTGCGGAAGTAATGAATAATGAGTAATAAGTAATAAGTAATGAGTAATGAGTAAAGTTGGGAAATGCTTTATCCGATATTTCGCGATCGCTTTAATGACTGATAATTATTGTTGATAGCGATCGCGATAACTTCAAAAATAGGGGGCTATTCTTGTTTGATAAAGCTTCCCACAGGATAAATTCGTCAAAGCCGTTCCTTAAGGGCAAACTTTATTAAATCAAGACGGTTTCCCTACTAGTTTGCTGACTATTGACAAACCAATCCCAAGTCACTTGCAAGCCTTCTATCAAAGGAGTTGCCGGATTAAAATTCAATTCCCGACGGGCCTTGCTAATATCACAGAAAGTTTCGCGTAACTCTCCTCGGCGAAAATCCTCATATTGAACGTGGATCGGATATTGTTCTGGAACTACTTGCTTCATCGAGTCAATCAGAGTGTTAACCGATGTTGGGATTCCTGTTCCCAGCTGATACACCCCGGTAATGCCATCCTGTAAAATCGCTTGTTCAATACCCTGACACAAATCCTCGACAAAAACAAAGTCCCTAATCTGGGAACCATCGCCATAGACCACCAATGGTTTATTGGCTAAAATACGTTTGTAAAAAGCTGCCACAACACTTCCTTTATGGAAAGATCTCGCACCATAAACATTAGAAAATCGCAGACTAACGGCTTCCATGCCATAGGCAGCATTAAAAGCTGAACAATAACCTTCAACTGCCAACTTAGATGCTCCATAGGGTGCTGTCGGACGAGCTACCATTTCCTCATGAACCGGAGGCGGAACTTCCCCCAAAATCGCTCCACCAGTTGAAGCATTAACTATTCTTTTAATCCCCGCTGCTCGCATAGCAGAAAGTACATTAAAAGTTCCGTTAACATTCACCTCAAAATTATAAGTTGGGTTTTCCATCGACTCGACCACTCTGGTGTGAGCCGCCAAATGGACCACGGCATCGACTCCCACCAAAGCTTGATCTACCAAAGAGCGATCGCATATACTTCCCTTGATAAACTGAATTGGCTCTGCAACATGACTACGCTTACCCAATGATTCATCATCAAGAACAACAATTTGATAGCCTCCTTTTTTTGTCAGATGGGAAATCAAATTAGTTCCCACAAAACCTAAACCACCAGTAATTAATATTTTCATAACTATCAATAGCCCCAAGCTAAATCATTTGTAAGTTTTACTAGAACACGCGCCGACGACAAAAAAATTTGCGATCGCGTTTGTACGACCTAATCTTTTCAGATTTTATCTAGTTCTTTAATCGATAAAATCCAGTTTGAAACTTTTACAATAACAAGTGAATCAATATTTTCATAGGTTATTATTGGCTACAGTGTAAGTAATTATTCGAATATTTTTGAATTTTCTAACTAGATCTTTATATTTTAAAATTTACGAAGTTAACGACAAGAAATACACTTAAATATTTACCCTTAAAAATCAGTAAAGTTCTTTCCTCAAACCCCCTAAATGATAAATTTACTTAAGTAAATATACTGAATTTATTAGTAAATACTAAAAAATAGACCAAAGACAATTTGTCTTAAATTATTGTTGGTAGCATAACCAAAAAAATATTCATTAACTTGCTTGTTATGAAGAAAATAATAATTGGATTGGGAACAGGAAGATGTGGAACTCGCTCTCTTGCCCATTTACTAGATATCCAAGAATCCACCCAGATTACTCATCAACAAGAACCATCACTGCCTTGGAAAGTTGATAATAAATTAATTAAATCTAAAATAGATGGCTTATTACAATTGGAGCAACCTATTGTGGGAGATGTTGCCTCTTATTATTTACCCTATATAGATTTTATTCAGCAAAATTACTCTAACATCTATTTTATTTGTTTAAAAAGAGACAGGCAAGAAACAATTAACAGCTTTAGTAAATGGACAAAAACCTCGGCAAATTTATTTTTAAAAGGAGGAAATCTCGACAATACAGATCACCTGGCAGAACTCTATCCCCAATATGATGTTTTAGCTCAAGAGACAGCAATGGGAATCTATTGGGATGATTATTACCAAGCGACTCAAGAATTTGCTGAAAAATATGACAATTTTAAAATCTTCCCCACCACAGACTTAAATCATCCAGACAAAACAGAATCTATCCTGGATTTCTTAGAACTACCAACCAAAATTATTCAATCTGCCATAAGATTGAATACCAGAGAAATTTTTACCTTAGAGCCCTTAAATGATAATCACCTCAATATCGGGCCAAAAGAGATTTTATTATTTGCCAATGTTTGCAATAACATGACCCATATTCCTTACTTTTTAAAATACCATCGAGAATTGGGAGTTAATCGATTTTTTATTGTAGATAATGGCTCTGAAGATGAAACCAGAGAATTTTTAATGTCTCAAACTGACGTCATATATTTTTTCACCAGGGATAGTTTCAAGACCGCTAGATCGGGTCTACTCTGGCTAGAAGAATTGCGTCACAAATATGGAGTAGGCAATTGGTGTTTGACCTTAGATATTGATGAAATGTTTGTCTATCCTTGGTCAGAATATTTAAACTTGCAGTCACTATGTAAATATTTGGACTCTCATAATTACCAAGGCATTTATACTTTCATCCTTGATATGTATAGCAAATTGCCAATTAAAGAGGCTCACTACACCGCAGAAGAACCTTTTCTCAAAACCTGTGATTACTTTGATTCTAATACCTATTTTGCACGGCCAAATATGGGAAAAGACCAATTAAATTTTCCCCCTATCTCTATCCAAGGTGGTGTTCGTTGGCGAGTTTTTTGGAAAAATGGCACCAAACCTAAGAGTCCAACTTTAAGGAAAATTCCCCTAGTTAAATGGCAAAAAGATCTCAAATATATGGTGGTAACTCATCGCATGTCACCAATTCGCCTAGCTGATATTACAGGAGCTATTTTACACTTCAAATTCTTTAGTGACTGTGCTCAGCATTCTCTGCAACAAGTCAGAAAAGGTCAACGAACAGATAAAGATGCTGATTGTTATGTAGAAAAAATCAGTCAAAATCCTAATCTTTCTCTGTATCAGAAAGGAATCTCCGTAAAATATGAAAATACAACTCAACTCGTAAAATTGGGATTAGTAAAAATCTCTAAAAAATTTATTCAGCAGCTTTTACCTGAAGTTAAGTCTAAATGCAAAAACTCACAAATATTTGCGGCAATTTATAAATCAATGAAATCGTCATTTTTCGAGAACTATATAGAGCATAAAGTTAACTTAAAAGATATGTTGAACCTTTGGGAATCTTTGATATAGCTCTTCGAGAGGGAATGAGAAATAGGGAATAGTAAATCACAAGAGAATTTTATGATAGTCAAAAAAAATATTAGTAAAGATCAATTATCAACTAAAGAAAATATCTTCGAAATTATTAAAGATTTTCAATGCCAAACAGAATTTGAGACTATTATTGATGTATATTATGAAAGCGCTACAAGCAATAATCAGGATGTGCAGGCTTGGCAAGTATTAGTGTATCTGTATGAGTATCAAGCTAATTTTTTAGAAGAAAATATTAAAATATATCAAGGGATAATTTTAGATTTTGCCAGCAGATTATCTCAGATTGACGTCTCAGCATATGTTGCAGAAAAAGAGCAAAAAAAATCACATTTTTTTAAGCGGATTGTTATATATCAAGAAGAATCAAATGATAAAGACAATCTCAAATATCTACAGAATTTAGCAGCTCTCTATAAAGACTTCAATAATATTTTATTAGCCAACATCGAAGACTATAATACATTGCTCAGATCCAGCGCAGATCGAACATTATATTTTAAAATAGGCAAAATATTTAGCCAAAAAGGTCGCCCAGATATTGCTCAAAATATTTATGAATCGGCGATTCAAGCTATACCAGAATTTTCTCAATTTTACTTTGATTTAGGAAGAATTCTGTTACAAAGAAATGAAGTAAACAAGGCAGTCGATTATTTTTTACAGGGTAATCAACTTACTCCCCTAGGAGGCAAAACATTACTTAACAGCTTTAATTTATCATATCCAGACCTGCCCTGGGAGACTTTAGAAAAAGCGAGATTAGCTTTTCAAGAAAGAGCAGACAATCTTGGTAAGACTTCTCATCAAAATTTTTTGGTTAACTTTGGATTAGCAGAAATACTCACCAATCAGAGAAAAATCCCTGAAGCAATCAAATTTTACAAACTCGCCAGTCATCAAAAATGCCTAGTCGAAAAGCCATTATATGCTCAATATATTAATCAGCATGGTAGCCCTAGGAACTATCAGAACCCTGATTTTATCTTGATTGGATTTAATAAATGTGGTTCTACTTCTATGTATAACTACATGATTCAGCACGATCGCATTTTACCTGCTCTAGAAAAGGAAATTCATTACTTTAATAGTCTGCCAGAGATCTTTGGTGAACAACCAGAAGACCTTAATTGGTATCGATCACATTTTGCCTCCACACCAGATAATGGACAATTTATTACTGGAGAAGCTACTGTGATGTACGTGATTTACCCTGGCATTGAGAAAATGATTTTGGAACAGTTTCCTAATCTTAAATTGATTGTCATCCTCAGAAATCCCATCGACCGGGCAGTGTCCCACTACCACATGATCAAAAGATGTAAAGGAGAGACAAGATCCCTAGAAGAAGTCTTTAATTTGCAGCTTGCGGAATTTGGTGAGGGTCATGATGCTCTTGAATTGGCCCGCGAAATTTTTAATAACAATCTCACCCAGCCGAAGAATAGATATCAGCGCAAAAGATATTCAAAGATCGGAAGAACATCTTATTTAGGCGCTAGCCTGTATATGGCACATCTCAAAAGATGGCTAGATATTTTTCCCCAAGAACGATTTTTATTTCTGAAAAACGAAGATTTAGATCAAAATCCTGATGAAGTTATGAAAAAAACCTTTGAGTTCCTTGGTCTGCCCAATCAAAAAATAGATGATTATCGTCGCTATAAACTCGCTTCTTATCCTGGTATTAGCAACGATTTATATCAACGTTTATGCAGATTTTTTCAGCCCCATAATCAATGGCTAGAGGATTCTCTAAAAATGAAATTTAATTGGTAATCGAGGATTCGGTATATTTTCTTAAATTTGCCGGTACTATTTATTAAGTGAGATTAACCTTTGTTTGTAAGTATTCAGTGTATATAAACTCAAAGTATTTGAATTATGAATAATCTGGTTATGCCAAGTCTTGAGACCATCAATCGTCTTGAAGCAAATAGAGAAGAATTAACAACCTTAGTCAACAAAGAAGTTCGGCTAGAGAGAAAGTTAAGAAATATGCCCTCGATGCAAACCATGAAGGAAAAAGAGTTCTTATACAAATTGGCTCTAGAATACTACAAAGGCCAAGGACTAATTTTTGATGCTGGACTATATCTTGGAGTCTCGACATTATGCTTTGGTCGGGGATTGAAAAGGAATCCTCATATTGGGCTCAAGAACATGCTCCAGAAGCCAATTCAAAGTTTTGAGCTTGGTATTTGTACTGCGGGAATTGCCAACAAAATTAATCAGATATACCCCGACATATTGAAAATGAGGGAAGGAGATAGCTTTTTACCAATATTAAGAAGCAATATTAAGGAGGTGCAGTCTCTGACTAGGTTATATGAAGGAGATATTTGCCACTGGTTACAAAAAATTCCGGAAGCATTATACGAAATAGCCTTTCTCGATGTCTTAAAAACAGCAACTGTCAACGATTCAGTGGTTTCAAAGATTTTCCCCAGCTTAATTCCTGGCAGAAGCGTTGTGATTCAACAGGATTTTATCACTCCTAATTTGCCTTGGATTCAAATTAGCATGGGTTATCTTAAAGAGTATTTTGAATATCTGTTTACTCGCTCTGCTTCGACAATTTATTTGAACACAAAAAAAATTCCCAAAGAGTTGGTAAGTAAGAAATTTTATGACGATTTTACTTTAGAAGAATCTTTGGCATTATTCGCTCAGTCTTACCCTTCTGACTTGGATGAATTCGGACAGTACAAAATGGAATTAGCCAAAGGATTATTAATTGCTTATAAGACCGATATCAATCAAGGTATTAAGCATTTAGAAGGGTGCAGAAGTCAATATGAAAAATTTGCACAGATAAAGCCTTGGATTCGTTCTGTAGACGATCAAATTAATTATGCCAGACTCTTACACCTGAGTCTTGAGGCATCAGCTTCAAGTTAAAAATAAGAAGGACTATGTATGTATTCCCTAATTAAGAGAATGTTCTATTGGCCCCAGATTAACCCTTAAAAATATGCAATTACAAGACAAAACAATCGAAGTGGACAATCCCCAAAGTCACCTTGACCTGGCGAATGACCTGAAAAAAGAAGGGAAAATAGATGAAGCACTCTATCACTATCAAGCTGTGGTAGATCTTGAGGACAATAATTTATCAGCTTGGCAACAGCTAGCACATATTTATGAGCTAAACAAAGAATTTGAAAATGCAGATAGTTGTTATCAAAAAGTGATTGAGCTCGACCCTGACGAGACAAGATATTACATCAGGCTGGCTAAAGTTTTGCAGCAGCAAGAGAAAAATACTGAGGCCATCTCGATCTATCAAAAAGCGATCGCGATTGATCCTGAGCAGTCTTTGAATGTCTACAAGAATTTAGGCAATCTCCTGGTTAAAGAAGGTCGCTTAGATGAGTCGATAGCCGCTTATGCCAAAGCAGTAGAATTACAACCAGAAAATCCAGTTAATTATTGCCTTTTGGCAAAATCTCAAGCTCGTCAAGGAGATATCGAAGGTACAGTTTCTAGCTATCAAAAAGCAGTGGAGCTAGACTCGGAAAAGTCTCTTTCGTTTCTCAACAACATTGCAAATGCTTTGAGGCAGCATCGGGAACGGTATCAACATATCTGGCAAACTTTAAATCAAAAGAATATTGATGGATTTGCTCAGATAAAATACTGCTATCCCACTGTGAACAGTTGGGCAGATGTCAAAAATTACTTTGCCCAGACAAGTAACTATAAGATCATAAATCTCACGAATTTAACAGAAGAAGAGCGGTTAATCCTTGAGAAGAATAATCTTTCTGTAGAGAGCTTAAATTTGATTGGCAAAGATGATAGTGTGGCGCAACAAGAAACCTATCTCCAGCATTTCCAACAGAATTTTCAACTAAATTCCCCAAAAGGAAAATTACCATCTACTAAAAGATTTCAGGAGTTACGCAACCTAACAGCTTTTCAAGAGGCCATGCTAACAGGATACATGTATATCACCTGTCCTTTTAGCGGCAAACTTTTGCGGACAAACCAGTCTTTTTTGATCAACAAAGCAATCTGTGCCTATCGATTTGACGGTGACCAGGTGTTTTATGTCATAGCGACCAATTCTTTCTTTGAGAAAGCTCTAATCTATTTT
This sequence comes from Xenococcus sp. PCC 7305, assembly GCF_000332055.1. Lineage (GTDB taxonomy): Bacteria > Cyanobacteriota > Cyanobacteriia > Cyanobacteriales > Xenococcaceae > Xenococcus. Next base: position 13,634 of record NZ_ALVZ01000094.1, read on the forward strand.
CCCGATCGCGAGTTGATTATTAGACTATACAGAAATACTTTCATGGAGACAACTCAAATAATCGATCGCCTGAAAGCTTTTTTTGTAACCAATTGGCAACAAACGATGTCTTATTTGGCTTCTGATGCTCGAAAAGAGGTTGCCGTTTTGGCGGGGATAGATCGAAATTTAGGTCATCATATATGGAATGAGCTCACGGCAATTCACGATTTACAGACGAAAAAACTTCTTGGGCGGGCTGATAAGTTTCTCTTACCTCCCTACGATGTCTTCGGCAGAATAGAAGATATTTTTCCAGAAATACCTGCCCCCAAGATTATTCGTAGTGCAGATATTAGTGGAGATCAGTTGGGCAATATTGCCCTAGAAAACAATTATTTTGTTGTTCGCCCTAGGGGTCTATTTATTAAAGAGGATTTGGCCGACAGAATTTACCAACTTTCGCGGCAAAACTGCTCTCCCTCTACCTTATCTCAAATAGAAGTGGCCCAACAGCATTCGCCATTAATCTGGATTGATCTGCGATTAAACAAAAGATTTTGGAATTCCCAACTAGAGGGGACAGCAAAAATTATCCAGAAACTGGCTGAAGATTTTCCTAATTTGGGCGTAGTTTTTGATGGGTTTTCCCGTTTAGCTAAGGATTTAGATTACGGAAATGAAGATGTAAAACAAAAGCAAGCTGTAATAGACCAAGAAAGAGCAGTAGTTGAACAAATCGCCAGTTTAGTTACTGACTGTAATGTCAAAATTTACAATAATGTGGGCTGCTCTATCTATGAAAGTGTTGTTTGGGCTCATGCTATTGATTTATATATTGCCCATTGGGGGGCCGGGTTAACCAAAACAACTTTCCTGGCCAACAAACCTGGGGTTGTCCATACCAATCAGGTCGGACTTAATCTGCCCCCTGAAAGACGTTTTTACTGTTATGAGCGAGAAAATGGCATCGTCCCGACATTTGTGCCCCAACAGTCGGTTGTTGACACTGAAGATAGCAGTCAAAAATACATTAGTTATTCTTACGATTGTGATTGGCAAGTAATTTATGACCAGGTTGTTAAGCTTTATGCCAAGATTAACCGCAAAACTGAGCAAAAATCTTTTTTCAAGGATTTATATTCATTCACCAAGAGAATTTTCTCTGACTAAACAAATTTTCTTCAACGTGAGTTCGACGAATTTTCCTTTTGATTAGATTTCCCAAGTTGAACCACGAAGTAATATGCTTTTCCCTAGATCCCCAAATCCCCAAATCCCCAAATCCCTATTCAAAACTAGTAAATTTTGTACTCATCGAACTCACGTTTCTTCAAACCTTAAAGATCAACCCCTAAAACATGCAATTTCAAGAGGAAAAAAGCGAACTAGACAATCCCCAAGGACCCCTCGATCTTGCGAGTCAGCCCCAAGAAGAAGGGAACTTGGAGGAGGCAATTCGCCATTACAGAGCAGTTGTCAATATTGAGGAAAATAATCTGTTGGCTTGGCAGCAGTTGGCTCAGGTTTATGATCGCAACCAGGAGTTGGCAGAGGCGGCTAGCTGTTATCAAAAAGTTCTTGAAATCAGCCCGCAAGATGCAAAATGCTACATCAAGTTGGCTAAAGTTTGCCAGCGGCAAGGTCAAAATCTTGAGGCGATCGCAGCTTATCAAAAGGCGATCGAGATCGCCCCCGATCAGCATTTTAGTGTCTATCGGAATCTAGGTAATGTTCTTGTTCAAGAAAATCAATTAGAGAAATCAATAGTTGCCTACGCTGAAGCTATCAAGTTGCAGCCAGAAAATCCCTTTAACTATTGCCTCCTCGCAAAAGCGCAAGCTCGCCTAGGAGACATCGATGGGACAATTGCTAGTTATCAAAAAGCTCAAGAGCTCGATCCCGAAAAATCCCTGGAGCGTCGTAATGGCATCGCCAATACTTTAAGACAACATCAAGAACGCTATAACCATATCTGGCAAACTCTCAATCAAAGCAATATTGATGAACTCGATGCCACAAGATATTGCTACCCCACCAATAACAGTTGGGGCGGAGCTAGAGAATATTTTAATCAGACCAGCAATTACAGAGTAAAAGGTGTATGGGAACTAGATCGCGAAGATAGATTATTTCTTAAAGAAAACAAAATATCCCCAGAGCACCTAAAGTCGCTCAACAAAGATAGTCTAGATAAGCAGGAAAGCTATCTCCAGCATTTCAATCAAAATTTGCCGCTTGAGCATCAACAATCACAATTACCGCCCAATGATGAGCTCCATAAATTTAGTAAACTAACGGCCTTTCATAAGCCAATGGTGACAGGTTATATATATATAACTTGCCCTTTTACTGGCAAAGTTATCAGAACTAACCAATCATTTTTAGTGGACAGGGTGATCTGCGCTTATCGATTTGTCAGTGACAGAATATTCTATTTGGTCGCTTCAAATTTTTTGTTTGAGAAAGCTTTAATTTACTTTCCCGATCTTGAGCTAGTCATAAAAATGCGCGGCAATATGTATATGGAGCCAGCTCTGATGATCAACCGCCTCAAAGCATTTTTTGTGGCCAATTGGCAAGATGTCATGTCTTATATAGTTTCTGAGGACAGAAAAGAGGTAGCAGCTCTAGTGGGCATTGATACGAACCTAGGGCATCATATGTGGAATGAGCTTGCGGGCATTCATGAATTATATGAGAATGACAGTCTAGATAAAATTGATAAATTTCTACTGCCTCCCTATGATATTTTTGGAAGAATAGAAGAGATCTTCCCCGAAATTCCGGAGCAAAAGGTTATTCGCAGCCCTGGGTATAATGGCGATCAATTATGCAATATTGCCTTGAAAAATAATTATTTTGTGATGCGCCCTAGGGGCTTGTTTATCAAAGAAGAATTATCTAGTAGAGTTCACCAACTTTCACGGCAAAAATGTCCATCTGCTACCTTGTCGCAAATAGAAGAGGCCAAACAACATTGGCCTCTAATGTGGATTGATCTGCGACTCAACAAAAGATTTTGGGTCTCTCAAGTGAGTGGAATACCGCAAATTATTAGTAAACTTTTACCCGAATTTCCCAATTTAGGAATAGTGTTTGATGGATTTTCTTTGCTCGCTAAGGATATAGATAAAGGTGAGGAAAATCTGCTACGAAAGCAAGCTGCGATCGCCAAAGAAAGAGCTGTCGTAGAAGAAATTGTCAATCTGATTCCTGGTCAAAAACCAACCGTTTATAATACTATCGGCTGCACAATTTATGAAACTGTTGCTTGGGCTCATGCTATTGATTTATATATTGCCCATTGGGGAGCTGGGCTAACAAAAACAACCTTTGTCGCCAACAAGCCAGGTGTTGTCCATACTAATTATTCAGGACTTGATCGACCTATTGAAAGGCGTTTCTACTGTTTTGAGAGAGAAAATGGCATTGTCCCCTCATTTGTTCCCAAAGATTCTGTTGTGGAAATTGAAGGTAGTAATCCAAAAGCTGTGAGCTATTCCTATGATTGTGATTGGGAGGCAGTTTATGATGAAGTGATGAAACTGATTCCACAATGTGTTAGGTGTTAGGGATTAGGTGTTAGGTGTTAGGTGTTAGGTGTTAGGTGTTAGGTGTTAGGTGTTAGGTGTTAGGTGTTAGGTGTTAGGTGTTAGGTAAATCTCGGAAAACGATAAATATGGCTATGTATAGACTTCCGAAACAATCTAATATTATCTCAGTGTAATTACGTAAGTGAAATCAATAGTAACTTGCCTAAAATTCAAGAGTATTTGTGTTTTACTCAAAGAACATATGTGCGTATTTTTACTGTTGTTGTTTAATCATATTTCAAATATAAAGAACAAGTTAGGAAATCAACTAGATAGCCAGATA
>NZ_ALVZ01000095.1 GCF_000332055.1 Xenococcus sp. PCC 7305
AGTATGCGATCATTGTTCTAGTCTCTGCATATATCCAGATCTAATACTAAATCCGATTTTGAAAACACATGTTTAGATGAGAAAATCTCAATGGACTCAAACCCTTCTGCCCTCTGCCCTCTGCCCTCTGCCTTCCCCCAACTTTCAATAATTCTCCTGCTCATGCCAGTCTCTAAGTAAGACTGGTTTTTTATTGAATACTGCCCAATTGCGATCGCGTTTTTCTCATGTTGTTTTATCTGAGAGTGCGATCGCTATTAGCTTCTATTTGTTCTGTGCATATTTCAAGATCCAAAACCTATTAGAAATCAACGAGAAAATATCTAACATTAACAAGAACATAGAACAATGAAATTACGTTTTTTAGGTCAAGCTTACTCTGCTTCCGATAATCAAGTTGAAACCGTCGCGACAACACATACTGCTCATTTCTTGGGACAGATTTATACGCCTCGTCGTCCTGTTCAACCCTTTCAATCAAAATTAGGTCTAAGAAAATATCGCGGTATTTCCTATGGTGCTTAGTTTAAGCATTGCTCTTTCTTTAATAATAAATGTTGATGCCAGTCTTATAGTGAGACTGGTTTTTTGATGAAATATTGACCAATCGCGATCGCGCTCTTTCCATTTTATTTTATTTGAGAATGCGATCGCATTTCCTCAGATATTTAGACAATTCGATAGCGCTGCGTTAGTCTTTAAAGTTTTCCCTATATCCCCATCTCCCCATTTCCCCATCTATCTTTTACGAGAATGAAACAGCCCTGCTCCGAGGAAGCAGTGGGGACTAATAATAAAACCGCGTAGCAATGACATAGAGGGGATGAAAAACGCGATCGCCAACACGGTTTTTAACTTTTTACTTAGACAACTAAAGTTTAGTAGCTATAAAATTGCAAACTTTTAGAGCCGATATACAATCCAGAACTATTCTCTCCTTCTGGAAAAGCAGTTACCCCAAAAAGGTAAATACCACCCCTAGCAGGATTTCTTTTTGCTCTAAGCCTTACTGTTACAGTTTCTCCTGGCTGTACAGGTTCATCAAATACAACAGTAATATCATTAGGATTGACAGAGAGATCGCCACCAATATCGGCTAATGCTAAATTGGGGCCTCCAGCAAAACTATCACCCATAAAAGCATTACTCTTATCGAGCGCGAAATTTATATAAACTGGATTATCTCTTTGGGAAACAGTTATCGCTTGCAAAGCTTCATCTGCATTTTCTGGGACTTCAATTGTAAAGTGATAAATTGAAGGACCATTGGGAGACAAATTGGTTGTGGCAGCACGAGTTAACCGAGGAGCAGCTAAAAAGACAGTTTCGTTTTCACCAACTTCAAAAGCGTTGACAGTAGTAGAGAGGTTGGGAATTAATAGACTTAAAGCTAAAGTGCTAGTGACAAGCCCAATTTTTTTTCCTGTAGTCCAAGGAATTTTAGTAATAAGGTGAGACATGATTTTTCATCCTCTAAATTTACTAATACATTGGCATTAACTGGCACGCAATGCTTTTATGCAAGCACATAAAAAATTCTTTTTACAGGCATTTTTATTCTGGTAACGCCAATGTATTTATTAGAGACAAAAAATGTGAGTTTCTTGTGATTTTTCAATATTGCATATCTTTTCTTGCGATCCCTCAGTCAATTTGCAACTTTCAATAAAATATTAATTCATTCATTTTTCTGCCTTCGTTTATCAGAAAATTTCACTTAAATCTAAAGTAAATCCAGGCAAGATATCTTCTCCAGATAGAGTTTGGGGATTAGTTAAAACCTCTACTTGCTGGCCGATTCTGTAAATTTCCACTATTTTCGCTGATGGTTCAATTAACCAACCAAGTTTTACGCCATTATTTAAATACTCTTGCATCTTTAATTGTAAGTCTTCGTATCTCTGATTCTTCAGATCACTAGGGCTAACTAACTCGATAACAAAATCAGGAGCAAGAGGAGGAAAACCCTGTTTTTCTTTTAAGGTTAAAGCATTCCAACGTTCCAATTTAATCCAGCTAACGTCAGGACTTCTTCTCGCACCATTAGGCAAAACAAATACTGTAGAGGAATCAAAAGCTTCTCCCGTACCATCTCGATCTGTCCAAATTCCGATTTGCTGTGTTAGACGACGGTTTTTTCTCCCTGCCTCTCCCCCAGTGGGACTCATGATTATTAATTCTCCATCCTTGGTTAGCTCCATTCGAGCCATCTGTTCAACTTGCGCTAATTGTTCGAATTGCTCTGGGTTCACTCGAAACCCTTTGGGGATCGCAATCGTTTCCATTTTTCTCTTTTCCACTGAGGTCTTTAGACTATTATCTTAACGCTACTGTTGCCTGTTCCCCGTTCCCTGTTCGCGATCCTCACGAGAAAACTTTGCCAGCAAGTCCCAACTAAATAAAATAATGATTATTGATCGATTAATCAATGATTTTCTGTAGTAAGCTAAGTTAATTGTTTATTTCATTGGCAAATGCGTGCACGCCAGAATATAGTTGAAATATTTTCTTCCTTTATCCAGTTTGATTTTGATCGTTTTAGCAATTGGGTGAGTGATCCCCGATTGCTTCGCAGCATGAATCGATGTTTGGCAATAGAGGATCAAGCAAGCCATTCAGAAAACTTTTGGGCAATCTATTGGCATAAAAAATGGTGTAAAGAACCTTCAGGTATTGCTAGAGATCATTTGATTGCCTATTTGCAAGAAGCTTGTTTTTGGTCGAGTCGCAAAACTGTCAGCAATTTTCAAAGTACGCAGTATAGTTTGCCTGATGCCTTTCAAATTGCGATCGCAGGTATTGATAAAGTACTAAAGGGTTTTGATCGCGATCGCGGTTTTAATCTCAAAAGTTATGCGGGCATCACATTTAGCAATCTCATTCGGGAAGTTTTACGCCAGCGCCAAGAAGTTGATATTTGCTCAGAATGGTCACTGCTGCGAAAGTTGAGCAAGAAAAGGCTGACAGAATCTTTGCAGAACGCCGGATTAGCGATAGATAACATTGAAAAATATGTCCTAGCTTGGTCTTGCTTCAAAAATATCTATGTACCCGAGCGTTCTAGCCCAACAAAAAAACTCAGTAAACCCAGTGCGGAAACTTGGGGCGCGATCGCAAATTTATATAATCAGGAAAGTAAACTCCAACTCTCAGCTTCTGGGGAAATAATCGATGCCATTACCATCGAAAAATGGCTCTTAGCCTCAGTCAAAGCCGCGCGGGCTTATCTATACCCCAATGTAACTTCAATCAATCAACCCAAGCCAGGATACGATTCGGGAGAAATTGCCGATAGCTTGGTCGGAGAAGTGGAAGAGTCGTTATTAAGCGATATGATTGTTGAGGAAGAAACCCAACAGCGTAATCAGCAACAAAATCAAGTTCATGATGCTCTACTCGCGGCACTGGATCAGCTTAAACCGGAGGAGCGTCTTTTGCTAGAACTGTATTATGTCCAAGAGCTCAAACAAAGTGACATTGCCAAACAATTAAAGACACAGCAATATAACATTTCCCGTAAACTGTCGCGGGTCAAAAAATCTTTGCTCAAATCTTTAGCGAAATGGAGTAAAGAGACGCTGCATATCTCCTTAACCTCTGACGTACTCAACAACATTAGCGTAATTATAGAGGAGTGGCTCAACAGTCACTACAAAGATAAAACGCAATAAGAAGAATCAGCAAAGCCGTGCCTATTTCCCCAAGAGGAAAGCACTACAATCAGCCAATGTATAACCGCCATGAATATTAACCTCGAACTATTTAACCCAAATCAGCTAGTCACCGAATTGACTTCCACGGTACAGGAAAAAGCTTGGCAAAAGAGCCAAAATGCTGCCACAGCACAAAGTCTTTGGCAGACCTATCTTAACCAATTAACCCTTGATGTCTTGCTCCCTCTTTTCAAGGAAGAACAAGATGAATCAGTAAGATTATGGTTAAATAATCAGACTTTAGGGAATATTTCGGAACTAGTGAATGGCACCGCGATCGTAGTGGGTGATGCCAAAATAATTTTGATTCCCTCCGAGGCAGAAGATCTCGAAGAACTACGAATACCTCAAGAATGGATTGATATTCCTGAATGGAGCGGTAATTATTATTTGGGAGTTCAAGTTAATATCGAAGCGAATTTTGTGAGAGTTTGGGGTTATACGACTCATCAAAAAATTAAAACGACTGCTAACTATGATCATCGCGATCGCAGTTACTCCCTTGATGGCAATGATTTAATTGCTGATCTTAATGCTCTTTGGGTTGCCCGAGAATTATGTCCTGACGAAATCACTCAAGCCGAGATTGCAGCCATTCCAGAATTACTAGAAAATCAGGCAGACAATCTTATACAGCGTTTGGGAAAAAAAGAAAATCTGTTACCGAGATTATCCATCCCTTTTGAGATTTGGTCGGGGTTAATGCAAAATGCGGCTTGGCGGAATAATTTAGTCGAGAAACGTCGTGGAATCACTAGAGTTTCTGTATTGCAATGGTTTCAAGTAGGTTACTCCGACTTCATAGCAGAACTTGGTTGGCGGCAAATCGAATTCCAACCTAATCTCTCGGGGGCTAGGGGCGTGAGCGCAAACCTTGATGCTCCAGTTGCGATCGCCAAAAGACTGACAATTGCTGAGCAACCCTATGAGTTAAAGATAGTCTCTGTAGAACCCGATACTTGGAGATTTGAGTTACGTAGTCTTGCCTTAGGTAGCGTCATTCCTCAAGGGTTGACTTTACGATTGTTGACAGCAACCAGAGAGAGTTTTGTCGGAAATGAAGCTATTGCGAATAAGCCTGTTGAAATGCTTGGTCTGGAAGTTGCTTTAGATGCGGGAGAAAGCTTAATCTGGGAAATCGAACCGACTCCCGATGATTACCAAGCGGAAATTTTAAAGTTTTAACTATTATTTTGAGGCTAAAAAATTCCCTTAGATTCCCAACATCTTGGGAATTATAAACTCATAGTCCCAAAGGTTTTTAATTATTAATAGCTATTTTAGCTCTTGCCTTAATTATTAATAATTTTCTATGATTTTGATCAAAAGATAATATCTTTATAGAGTGTTTACTATATGATATTATGACATTTGTAAACAAATAAACTTTGCTTTCTCAAATAATTGTTATAATTAAGGCGTTAAAGCTTCTTGATGATTTGGACGATTAAAAGACATAGAAATCGATGGAATCGGTATTGCTGAAAAAAAGTCAGTGAACAATATCGCCCTTGCTCAGGTTCTATAGCACAAGCATCTCAAGTAATCGCAACAGGCTGGAGGTTGAAATGGCAAGTTTGGCAGGCAGATTATTTTGGTTTTGGCCGAGTAAATAACAGAGAATTTTGCAGAGGTGGATTTGTTTTGCAAACTTGGCTGGCAAGATAAAAAACAGAAAAATCTTAACTTCGGAAACTATAGCATTTCTCAGATTAAGTAAGATACAGTTTGTTGTTCCCTATTCCCGAAAGCAGAGTCTTTTGTATCTTGCGAATGAAAGAAGGGCTATACCAAGCAAGCGCGACTTTCACTCTCTACAAATCCTCCCTTCAAGATTAAGACTCAATTAAATTCGAAATGGAAGGGTGAGAAATTATGACAACTCAAACTCAAATTATTACGATTAACACTGATAATAACGGGGATGATGTTATCGATTCTCGTAAATCTGAAACCAAAACTTATGATGGAAGAGGAAATCTATTAGTTGGTGTTGAGGAATCTGATACAAACGGTGACGGTATTGTTGAATATCGCAATTCCACTACCAACACCTATGATGTCAGAGGCAATCTTTTAACCAGTCTCTATGAATTTGATTCTGGTGCGAATGGTAGCATTGAGCGGCGTGATTTAGTTACTAATACCTATGACAGAAGGGGGAATCAACTAACTAGCGTTCAGGAATATGATTTCGATTTTGACAATATCATTGATCAGCGTGATTTAGTTACTAACACCTATGACAGAAGAGGCAATCAACTAACTAATCTTTTTGAAAGAGATTCCAATGCTGATGATATCATCGATTTTCGTAGGATCGACACTTACACTTATGACAGCAGAGGCAATCAACTAACTCATATCTATGAAGATGATTCCAATGGTGATCATGTCATTGATAAGCGCGATTTAACGACTAACACCTACGACAGAAGAGGCAATCAACTAACTAGTCTTCTTGAAGTAGATTCCAATGCTGATGATGTCATTGATTTTCGCAATGTCAGAACCAATACTTATGACAGACGAGGTAATCAACTAACTAGTGTTGATGAATATGATTACGATGCTAACGGCATCATTGATTTTCGTGCTACTTTCACCAACACCTACAATAGAAGAGGCAATCAATTAACTAATCTGATTGAGGTAGATCCCAATGCCGATGGTATTATCGATTCTCGTGATTTAACGACTAATACTTATGATATCTGGGGTAATCAACTCACTCGTATTCGTGAATCCGATCCCAATGCCGATGGTATTATCGACTCTCGCGATTTAACGACTAATACTTATGATATTTGGGGTAATCAACTAACTAGTATTAGTGAATATGATGAGGGTGTCAATGGTACTATCGATTCTATTCGTTCTGAAACCAATACCTATGACATATGGGGTAATCAACTAACTAACATTATTGAACGGGATTCCAATGCTGATGGGACCATCGATTATCGTCGAGAAATAATCTATGAATATTTAGATGGTAGTCAATCGGTAATCGGTGCTCTGACTTTTTCTGCTGGAATTAATGACTACAATAATAGTCCGATTTTCGAGATCGAAAATGATAATTCGCTCCTTGCTACCGAAGATCTTGATTTCATAACCAATATCTCTGAATTTATCTGAATATAAGACAGAGATGAATGAGAAAAAAATATAGCAAGCAATTCCAATTCTATTCGTAAACAGTTACTTCTTTATCGGTGACTGTTTTTCTTAAATAAAACTAATTTGGTATGTCTTAGATAGTAAAATGTGATAATAATTTAAGTTTTAATTCTGACTTAACTAGACATGATGGATATTACGATAACAGGAAAGATTGAAAAAAAAGGATTTGGTTTTGGGGTTTGGGCATTAGTGACACCAGAGGGGACTACCTACGAGTTAAAAGAGATCCCAGAAATATTGCGCCAAGATATTGACAGAGTAAAGATTAAAGGAAAAATTAGGGAAGATATTCTGACAATTTCAATGATTGGGCCTGTATTAGAGATTGAATCATTTAAAATTATCTAAGTCATCTTCCTACTTCCCAATTCACAATCCCTAATCTCTAGTTCTCCATCATTTAGAAACAAAATTAGCAAAGCTTAATTCGTTAATCTTGTTCCATTGGGATATTAAAGAGCGAAATTCATCCCATTGCTGATATATTTCCTTAAAACTGGCGTTATCTGCGGCGTTTTCTTCATAAATCTCAAAAGCTGCTTTTTGGGCTGCGGCTAAGATATTTGGACTATAGGCAACTAATTCAGTTCCATTGTCTAATAACCTAGTTAAAGCTTCCCGATTCAAGGCATCGTATTGAGATAGCATATTGAGATTTGCTTCCATGGCCGCGGTTTTGAAAACTTCCTGATATTCTGGGGGCAAACTATCCCATTTTGATTTATTGACCTGAACTTCCAGGGTGGCTCCAGGTTCCCACCAACCAGGATAATAATAATAAGGAGCAGCTTTATTTAATCCCAACTTTTCGTCATCATAGGGGCCCACCCATTCAGCAGCATCAATAGCTCCGCGATCTAAAGCTAAGAAAATTTCTCCACCAGGCAAAACCTGCACATTGACTCCCAGACGAGACATTACTTTTCCCCCTAACCCAGGAATTCGCATTTTTAAGCCTTGAAGGTCGTCAAGAGATTGAACTTTCTTCTTAAACCAGCCTCCCATTTGCGCTCCCGTATTACCAGCAGGAAAATTGATGATATTAAAATCGGCATAGATTTTATGCATCGCTTCTAGCCCACCACCATGATATAACCAAGCATTTTGTTGCTGGGCAGTTAGACCAAAAGGCATGGAAGTTCCAAAAGCTAAAGCAGAATTTTTCCCTACATAATAATAGCTAGCGGTATGACCGCATTCGACTGTACCGTTTTGTACGGCATCTAAGACTTCCAATCCTGGAACGATTTCCCCTGCGGCATAGGGTGTGATCGTAAATTTGCCTCCAGTCATGGCAGAAACGCGATCGCATACTGTTTGAGCACCACCAAATATAGTATCTAGGGACTTAGGCCAACTTGTGACCATCTGCCATTTTATGGTGGGAAGGCTACCACTCGTGACACTAGAATTACTACTGGGTTGACTGCAAGCGGCTAATACAGTGGCTGTAGTTGTACCTACAGCAAGATTGGAAAGTAATTGTCTGCGCTTCATAGTGATTGCTTTTAAGAATTTTTGTAGTAATTAATACGAACACAAATCCAATATAGCTTTTAGTTTAAAAATTATGATTAGTCATACTGAAGTAGAATCTGATAGTTAATCATGGTAATTACTGAAATGTTGCATTTTAAATATTCCAGCTTAATTAATGCTTCGGTAGAAAATGTCTGGCGTTTTTATGAGCGTCCAGATATTCTGGAGTTGCTCACTCCTCCTTGGCAACCGGTAAAAATTATCCGTCGTGAAGGGGGGTTGGGTGTCGGTGCAATTAGCGAATTCCGGATTAATCTGGGTTTCATTCCTGTAAAATGGGTTGCCAAACATATCGAATGTCAACCCAACGCTTTATTTATTGACGAACAAATAGAAGGCCCGATGAAATCTTGGACTCATCGACATCAGTTTGAAAATGTCAAAGGACAAACTAAACTCATAGATGCGATCGCCTATGAATTACCAGGGGGCTGGTTAGCTGAACTTCTTTTGGGTTGGTGGGTGAAAGCTCGTTTACAAGATATGTTTCGCTATCGTCATGAGGTGACAAAAAAAGAATGCGAAGAAACTAAGGTACAAGAATAAAAATCATGATTCTCCCAAATACATCGTCGCTACAGTGATTTTACTAACTGTTTTTTTATCAATTAAAAATGACTGGTTATTATTGTTTAGTGATGGCAAATGGTGTCGATTTGGCAAAAGGACAACTGCTGTAATTAGAGCTGAACATCCTAGTAAGGTTGGCCAGTAAATTAGCTTGGGAATAATATTATCTTCATAATTAATCCACTTTAAAATTAAATTATTTTCTGTATTGATCCGAGAAAATATATAAGAATTCACAGAAACTCCCAGCAAATTAACATACATTAAAGGATAGAAAAATTCAAGATAGACAATCCTAGAACCAGCAAATTGTTCTCTAATTTGAACTTGAGAAAGCAACACCACAAAAAACAATCCCGCACAAACTTCAATCACATCACTAGTATTCAGCCCAAACAATGATGATTGTTCTTCGTTTTTAGTAATCATCATCAAAGTTGCAAAAACAAGACAAGCAATGATAATTAAAGGTAAAATATAAATAACAAAAGAATTGAAGAAATGTCTTTTTATTACTATATTAAAATATAGCTCTGGTTGATTGTCAAAACGTTCTTCTGTAAAACCAAAATTGGTATTATAACTTTGCTTTCTATAGTCAAAAAAAGTCTCTAATAGTTCCCAATGATCTAACACGATTTTTTGATCATAACCAAAGGCATCGTTCAATTCTGTTGATTTATATGAGTCAAAACTGGGCACTAAAATAGTTTTTCTCTCGAAATCTCGACTCCAGAAGCGAATCCAAACTACTTTATGATCGAAGGGGTATTTTGAATAATCAAATAGCTGTTTTAAGGTCGTTTCAAAATACCAACCAATGACTTCTTTGTTATCTTTTGTATGATCTCGATAGGCAAAAGTTGGGTCAATATTATCGCCACTGTTAACTGCTTCAGGGAGAATAAATCCCACAGGAATTTCATCACCTGGAATATCTTTATATTGGGAGCGATCATAAATTTGCCAAATATAACCAGTGACATTAACTTCAGTCGAGTTATTAAATTTCAGGGATTCAATAAAAACTCCTGTGGGGATTCGCTTGGTGGGAAGATTAGAAAAATTAGCCAACAAATATTTATCGACTTCGGTTTTATTGCTCAATTCATTCTCATTAGGTTGATATTTTCTGGTTGTGTGCAACCACATAGAACCAATTAACACCAAAAATAAAAGAGAAATAGAATTAGAAATTTTCCACCATTTTTCCTTATTCATCCTGAATTCTCTATAGGTTATTAACGATTTCCCTTAATGCTGATTTTAGTTCAGGATATCGAAACTGAAAACCCAGGGTTTGAGCTTTTTTGGGTAATACTTTTTGTCCTTCAAGTACTACAATTGCCCCATCTCCTAAAAGTAATTCCAAGGCAAATTCGGGAACAGGCAGCCAGGAGGGACGGTTCATTGCTTCCCCAAACTGTTGACAAAATTTGCTCATTTTTACTGGATTAGGCGAAGTAGCGTTATATACTCCCGACATTTGCTCATTAGTGACGGCTTCAACCAGCATATTTACCAAATCATCGCGATGAATCCAAGAAAACCATTGTCTTCCAGTGCCAATTGGCCCACCAGCAAATAATTTGAAGGGGCTAATCATTTTGGCTAAGGCTCCACCACCATTGGCCAACACAATCCCGACACGGATAATTGCTAAGCGGACTCCGAATTCTTCAACTTTAGTGGCTTCCGCTTCCCATTTTTGGCAGACTTCTGCTAAAAAATCCTTTCCTGAAGGACTAGTTTCTTCAAAGGTTGCGGTTTCACTAGTGCCGTAATAGCCAATAGCTGAGCCACTAATGAGGACTTGGGGCTTGACTGCCGCTTTTGCGATCGCTTCAACAATTTTCCTAGTTCCTAATTGTCGACTCTCAAGGATTTCCTGTTTCAACTGAGTTGTCCAGCGTTCGGCGATCGGCTCTCCTGCTAAATTGATGACAGCGTCACAACCGGAGATAGATTCTTGCCATTCTCCCGACTCTTTTGGTGTATAACCGACAAATTCTACATTAGGAAAAGTTAACCCGGGAAAAATCTTTTGTGCTCTGACTAAGTTGCGAGTTAAGACGATTATCTGGTGGTTTTCTGCATTTAGTTTTTGGACTAAACGACTACCAACAAATCCTGTTGCTCCTGTAATTGCTATTTTCACGCTTGATGACTCAAAAAATTTTGTACCTAGAAACCAAGGGTCATTTTACACTTATTACTCATTACTCATTACTTATTACTCATTACTTCCGCTTGCAAATAGTTAATAAACTGTCTGGCAGTGCGTCCCGATCTACCATTGTGGCGAGTTGCCCATTGTTTGGCCCGAAATTCTAATTCCTGCTTGGCGATCGCAATTTTGGCTTTTTGCGCTAGATGATGCACAATTTGCAGATAGGTATCTTGATTGGCTGGTTCAAAAGTTAGAGTCAAGCCAAAGCGATCGCTAAAGGATAATTTCTCTTGTACTGTATCCCAATTATGAATCTCATCACTATCTTGAGGTCGTGGGCGATCGTCAAAGAATTCCCGAATTAGATGTCTGCGATTGCTCGTCGCATAAACAACTGTATTGGTTGCTTTCGCTGTCACATTGCCTTCGAGGACTACTTTTAAAGCTTTAAACGCATCGTCGTCTTCCTCAAAGGAAAGATCATCAACGAAAATGATAAATTTCTGGGGGATATCTCGAATTTGGGAAACTATCTGAGGAAGATGTTGTAGTTGGGACTTAGTGACTTCAATTAGTCTCAATCCGCGATCGCTATATTTAGATAAAAGAGCTTTAACCAAAGAAGACTTCCCAGAACCCCGGCTACCGTAAAGCAAAACGTTTAAGGCTGCATATCCGTCCAAGAGAAATTCGGTATTTTTAACTAAAGTTGCTTTCTGGTCTTCGTAACCGACGATTTCGTCTAGACTGATCGGATCAGGGCAAGGAATGCCTTGTAATTGTTTATCTTGCCAAGTAAGAGCGCGATAGCGAGCAAAAATACCTGTGCCATGTTTGCGATAATAGATTGCTAGTTCTTTTAAAGTTTCGCTCCAATTTTCGTGATCATCAAAAAAGCTAAGAGAAGCAACCTCTTGTTGCCAAGCAATAATCGTATCGTGATATTGAGATGCTTTTTGTACTGATTTCACAATTTGTTCGGTACGGCATTGATAAATTCTTTGGAGAATTGTCAGATCATGTTTAGCGGCTTCAATTAGAGACGGAGAAATCTCGTCTAAAGATCTAGTTTGAACTTGTTTGCTAAAAGGATTGTCGTCTAACAATATTTGTTGGACTAAATAGTCTCGCCAGGAAAGATTAACTAAAGCCAAAGTATTGAACCATTTACTATAGGCTTGCAAACAAGTAATAGAGGTTGGTCGGTTAAGATTAACTTCGCTACTGAATGTGTAGAGATTGTTGAGCAGATTGAGATAGGCTTCGCCGACAGGGTTTTGCAACACCGACTGATAAATCAGCAGGGAGGCAGTTTGTTGCAGCAAAAATTTACTATCGGCAAATAATTTAGTCATTTTTATTTAAGATTTTTAGGATCTTTTACTTGTTCGCTCCAACGTTTTTTTTGGCTGGGCTTTTGGGATGAATTTACAACCTCTCTTTCACTTTCTAGTTGCTGTTTTTGTAAATCGGCAAAGACGGCTTTCAAATCATGATTGAATGAACGAGAGTACTCTTCACGAATTTTGTGGATTTCCTCGACAATTTGATCATGAAACATCATTAACCTCCAAGAAGTTAATAGGGTGTACAAAGAAGTCGAAATCTTGTCATTAGGCTGGCTTTACTTTAGCGCTTTTCGCTTCATTTTCTTTGAAACAAGGATATAATTGATCAATTCTAATGACAACATTAGATTCATAACTTTAATTTAAATAGTGATATCAAGGTCAACTACAACAAACACATTGCTTTGGCTAATAGTTTTTTTGGGGAATCTAACACAAAGCGATCGCGGCTTCTCAATCGAAGTTCGCAAAATTAGTAATTTAGAACTTTTTAATTATTCGGTTTCATGATGACAATACCATAAGCCTTGGGATCAAGATATCTTTGGGCTGCGGTTTGCAAAGCCTGAGCATCGATCGCCTGAATACGTTGGGGATAGTTTAATGCTGGGGCAAGATCCTGTAACTGGGAATAATAATAACCATAAAGATTAGCGCGATCGCTGGGTCTTTCATTAGCAAAGATAAAGCGATTAGCAACTTGTGTGCGAATTCTCGCAATATCTTTTTCGGCAATCAGTTCGGTTTGTAATTGCTGAATTTGATTCGCGATCGCCTTTTCCACTTCGGCAATATTCTCTGTCGGCAGCTGAGCTGAGATATAAAAAACACCCTGTTGAGTTTGAGTCATGTTACTAACTCCTACTTGAGTGACTAATCCTTTTTCTTCACGAAGCTCTCTAAATAACCGAGACACTCTACCTTGACCCAAAATCACCGCCAAAATATCCAATGCATAGGTTTGTGCCAGCTCAATCATTCCTGGAACGCGCCACATCATTACCATGCGAGCTTGTTGTAAACTACTATCGGTAGATTCATGACGAACAATAGATTTAAAAGCAGTCTCTGGATCAGGCAAAGATTGGGTCGTAGATTTCCCTAAATCAGTGTCATTTTGATAATGCTGCTCAAAACCTTGGGTAACAATGTCAATCAACTCGTCCACGGGTAAATTTCCCACTACGGCCGCTGTCATCGAGGATGGTTGGTACCAATGGCCATGGAAATCCTTCATTTGTTGCGATCGCAGATTGGCAATTACTTCCGCAGGGCCTAAAACACGACGACGATAGGGCAAATTCTCAAAACAAGTTTCCATCGCCTGATAATAAGTACGACGACGGGGATTATCATCAGAACGACGAATCTCTTCTAAGACAACTAGTTTTTCTCGCTCAAATGCCTCATGCTCTAAGCTGGGGTTGAGCACCACATCTAGTTGCAGAGGAGCAAGCTGGGCAAAATCTTTGGGAGCTGTAGTGATGTAGTAATGGGTATAGTCCTGACTAGTTGCCGCGTTAGTTACCGCGCCTCTTTCTTCGATTAATTGCTCGAATTCTCCTATTCCCAGGTTTGAAGTACCTTTAAACACCATATGCTCCAAAAAATGAGCCATCCCATTAATTTCATCAGATTCTTTAGTCGAACCAACATTCAACCAGACATTAAGATTTACTGCTTCTACTGGCATTTGTTCGGCAATAATAGTTAAACCATTAGGCAGTTGGTGAATGGTCGGTGCGTTAAGTTGCGGTTTTGTCACTAAAGTTGATGTCATTATTTTATCAAAGAAATACTTATTGGTTGATTATAAAACACTTGATTTATCTTATCTTTGCTCCATCGTGACACAATATCAATCATTTTTCCTGATCCCCCATCCCTCATCCCTCATCCCTCATCCCTCATCCCTTACCCCTAATCCCTCATCTTGGCAATATTTCCACTGTGTATGGGCTTCCCGTAATAATGCGATCGCCTCTTCATAGGTATCAACACAATTAGGAATTCTCATGTCTGCGGGATCTGCCATTGGAGGATCGACTTCGACAGTATATTTTTGTGCCCAAACCGCCAATTCTTTCCACATTTCTCCGACTGTAATAAAGGGAGTAGCATGGAGTTTTCGAACTTGCAGTAATTGCCAGATCATAAAGGTTTCCAAAGCTGTGCCAATGCCTCCTGGTAGTACCACAAAAGCATCAGAGGCAATTACAAAGTGATGCAGTCGAGAAAAGAAAGTCTTGTGTAGATAAACTTCTTCCACAAAGGGATTAGCCTGTTGCTCGAATCCTAAATCGATACGGATTCCAATCGATTGGGTGAGATTTTCCGGGTCGGCAATCACACTGCCTTCATTCGCTGCTTGCATCAAACCAGGGCCACCTCCAGTGATGATATCGCAGCCCATAATTGTCAGTTGTTCTGCTAGGTAGCGAACTCCATTATACATACTAGTTCCTGGCTGAATGCGTGCTGAGCCAAAGATGGTAACTCGATAGCGCTCTCTTTTGGGAGGTCGAATACTGCTCAATTTATTGACCGTATCCCAAAGATTCAGCAATGTATCATGAATTACTTCAAAGGCCGCTTCAGAGTCGGCAATATTTACTGTGTCGGGGGCTGGGGTGAGATTACATTCTGGTTTTGGCGATCGCTGTTGACTGTTCATGGGTGGAAAACGTGAGTTTGATGAGTACAAAATTTACTAGTTCTGAATAAGGATTTGGGGATTTAGGGATTTGGGGATTTAGGGAAAAGCCTATTACTTCATTGTTAAACTTGGAAAATTTAATCAAAAATAAAATTCGTCGAACTCCTAGGAAACAAATTGTTTCTCTCGGACATAACGAAGCAAATTTGTTGGATGCTGACGTTGGAAAACGAATAAGTTGGGTTGGTTATCTTCTTTCATCCTACTCAGCAATCCTAGTAGACGTGTGAATAAGCTATCTATGTAACAAAGAGCAAAAAGTCGATAGATCAATACTCATTACTTATTACTCATTACTTCCGCGAAGCGGCACTACTCTCCATGACATTTCTTATATTTTTTCCCGCTTCCACACCAACAATCATCATTCCGTTTGGGAATTAGATCGGGTAAAACCTCACCTTCTAAATAGAGCCACTTGCCTGCGATTTTAATGAACTTGGAGCGTTCATGGAGTTGCTGAATTTTATCGGTTTGAAAGACTGCCATAAATTCTACATAGGCAATCTTATCGGTCTTTTTTCCTTGACTCGCATCAATAATATTTAAACCTAGCCAACTAGTGTTTTTCATACTATTGGCGATCGCCAGTCGTTTTTGCTCGTTATCAGTTCGCTTATCAGGATGATGGGTGGCAATCAAATAATCAACATCTTTCCGGCAAAAAGCAGTGTAGCGCGATCGCATTAGTTGCTCTGCGGTTGTGGGCAATTTTTTTCCTGATAAGTATAGTCCGCAGCAATATTGATATTTTTTGCGACTTTGGCAGGGACAAAGTTGATTGGTGTTCACGATTAGAGGGTAATGGGTAATGGGTGAAACTTGAATTATCTTAAAGTTGGTGAGTTTAAGTTAGCAGATTCGATAGAATTGATGAAAGATCTCGACATCAGATTCAACATGTTTTCTGCAATCAAAACTACGGTGCAAGTCTTCTTGGGATTGGGATTAACCAGCATCCTTGCCAGTCCTGCTTGGGGAAATTTGTCCTTAGAAGAAATTAATGCGATCGCCAGACAAACAACTGTGGTAATCGCTCCTGGCCTAACTCCCGACCTGGTTTCCGAGCTAGAAGCTAATCGCAATAATCCTTTGGCTAGTAAAAAGAATGCTGATGGGGTCTGGAATCCCGGCTCAGGGGTCATTGTTGCTCGGAGAAAGAATACCTACTATGCCCTAACGGTAACCCACAACTTCAAGCAGAGATATTTAGAGCAAAATATTCCCTATGGAATTCGCACTAGTGATGGCGAGGTGCATCCGATTTCCGAGGTCAATGATCGTCGAAATTGCCCACTGCAAGAACGCATAGAGATCCAAAAATTAATTCGTTTTGGTTGCTATTCTATAACCATTCCGAATAGATTGGCGGGAACGGATCTGGCGATCGTAAGTTTTGAAAGCAAAAATGAATATCCGATCGCCTCAGTGGGGGATGCTGATCGCGTTGCCATTGGCGATCAGGTTTATATTTCGGGCTGGCCAGATCCTGAAAAGGAAAAAGATCCGACAACAGGGGTTTGTAAAGGAAAAGTCGCTCGTCGCAAACGTCGTTTGGCCTGGACTCCTGTCACTAGAAAAATTGCGACCGCTCAAAGCGAAAATGGCTATAACCTGTTTTATTTTGATCTGACTCGTCCTGGAATGAGTGGCGGTCCCGTTTTTGATAGTGAAGGTTATGTTGTGGGGATTCATGGGCGCGGTTCGGCTGATAAAGGAAAGTTGGTCAGGCAATATTGTTCGCTGGAATTGGCAGAGACAAATCGACAAGCATTGGAGTCGGGAGATTTGGAGTCCAATGAGGTTCAGGACTTGGTGCAGGCAGCGGTTAATTATACTGCTCCCGTCTTGCATTCCCAATTTAGTAGCGGCCAAAACACAGGAAATTTCTGGTCTTTGTGGCAAGAGCTGGGAATCAATTTGAAGTTACTCTTTA
Source organism: Xenococcus sp. PCC 7305 (assembly GCF_000332055.1). Classification (GTDB taxonomy): domain Bacteria; phylum Cyanobacteriota; class Cyanobacteriia; order Cyanobacteriales; family Xenococcaceae; genus Xenococcus. The sequence goes on from NZ_ALVZ01000095.1 coordinate 17,180, forward strand.
ATGAGCAAGCACCAACCAGAGATTTTATCAATTCTGGCTTGACCGCGCTGAGTCAAGACAATACAACTAGTGGCGTTTTGGATGTCGATGTGAGGGAAGATATCACCGGAGCGATCGAATTAGAAGCTCCCCAGGATGTTATCGAAGATATTTATAGTGGTTTTTCGCTAAAAAATATGATTCGAGATGAACCTTCTCCTGGATGCGGCTTTTTGCTCTTAGGTGATCCTTGCAAAAAATTATAATTATCCTTGAATTTTTGGCGTTGCTGATTTAAAACATGAAAGAATTTTGGACTAATCTTCTTTGCTTCTTTCTTTGCGTCTTTGCGCCTTTGCGCGAAACGAATTCATATCTGGATTCAGCAACGCC
>NZ_ALVZ01000096.1 GCF_000332055.1 Xenococcus sp. PCC 7305
GGCGTTGCTGAATCCAGAGATGAATTCGTTTCGCGCAAAGGCGCAAAGACGCAAAGAAAGAAGCAAAGAAGATTAGTCCAAAATTCTTTCATGTTTTAAATCAGCAACGCCTGATCTAAAAATGGCTTAAAAATCAAGTTTGTAGCGATATAGTCAACCTTGCTTCTCAACTATTGCAACAACGTCAGTTCGACGAATTTTCCTTTTGATTAAATTTCCCAAGTTGAACAACGAAGTAATAGGCTTTTCCCTAGATCCCCAAATCCCCAAATCCCTAAGTCCCCATTCAGAACTAGTAAATTTTGTACTCATCGAACTCACATTATTGCAACAGATGAAGTTTTTTGCTCCTTTCGATGATGTGCTTGAACTTTAGGCTACGACTTTTAAGATCTATATAAGTCATATTTATTGCTTAAACCGTTCAGAATTAGCTGCTTCAGTCTTGGCCACATCTCCTTTACCAAAAAATGCAGGAACAGGCTTAGGCAGCTCAAGAGCATGTTGAGTTGCAGGTCGCTCATCAATGCGATTAAACCAAGCTTGAAGATTATTCAATCCTTCGACAGCAACTTTTGCCCAGTAGTAAGCTCTTGCCCAAGGATAAGTCGCCATATCTGCGATCGTAAACTCATCGCCGACTAAATAAGCTTGCCCCTCAAGTTGTTTGTCCAATACTTCGAGTAGTCTTCTCGATTCTGATACATATCGCTTAATGGCAAAATCATCACGATGCCCTTGGGGTTCAGCAATTCTTTGAAAATACATCGCCTGTCCCATCATTGGGCCAATGCCACCCATTTGAAACATCAACCATTGAAGTGTTTGGGAACGAGCTTTGGCATTTTTGGGAAGAAACTTGTCATATTTTTCTGCTAGATACCAAAGAATAGCACCGGACTCGAAAACCACAAAATCGTCATTGCTGCGATCTATGATTGTCGGAATCCGTCCGTTAGGGTTTAGCTTCAGATACCATTCTGACTTTTGTTCCTTTTTCGCAAAATCAATATAAGTCATCTCGTAGTCTATTGCGGCTTCTTCAAGAAAAATTAGAGGCTTCCAGCCGTTCATAGTAGATGCTGTGTATAGATGAATGTCAGGTTGATTGGTCATAAGTCTTTTGTCTGGATATTGTGAAGATAGATTGTATTTTTAAAACAGCATATTTAAATGGGTTTCGAATCGCTCAAAATCACGTTCTATATCGGGATTCTTTAACACGTCAAAACAAACAAAGGTCTCTAAAGCTTCCATGCCAAAAAAGCGAAAATTCATATGCATAGGAAAGAACAAATCATCGACGCTTTTGCCAGCAAAAAGAAACTGATCTTGATTATCGAAGGCTTCTTGAGGGGCATTAAAAGTCAGTGAGAACATATATTTTTTGTTTTTGAGCGTTCCCCCAGAACCATATTGTTTAGAAGCATCTTGACGACTTCGCCCGTCTCCGTCGCATAGTTGGCCTTTCATGCCTGCGGTGTATACCTGATCCATATACTTTTTGAAACTCCAAGGCACCCCCATCCAATTGACTGGAGATTGGAGGATGATAGCATCAGCCCATTGATGTTTTGCCAACTCATCTTCGACAGTGTAGGCTTCTGTGATTGCTGTTGTGCGAAGAGAATATCCTTTGTGTTCGAGGATTTCCACAGCTTTTTTGGTTAAAGACTGATTGAGCTTCCCTTCTGAGAAAGGATAAGGTTCGTGAGCATTAATCAAGAAAATGTTTTTCACCGTTTTTCTCGCAACTAAGTAAGAAACAATAAATTCATTGTGTTAATGTTGATCACAAAAGTCAACCAGTTTACTTTTAGTAACCAAGTATCAAATGAGTCGCACAGTTGAGATTGAAACTGATAGCAAAGGCCGCAAGCAGGCAATGGAGCCTTGTCTTACCCCCTGTCCTATTGAACGGGGTATGAGGATCTTGGGCGGTAAATGGAAGGGCTCAATTCTTTGGCATCTCAAAGATCAGCCAGTGCGTTTTAGTGATCTAGCTCGTCAACTCGGCGGAGCCAGTAAAAAGATGGTGACTCAACGTCTTAGAGAAATGGAGGCAACAGGCTTGGTCAAACGGAATGTTATCAGTACGAAGCCTTTTGCTGTAACCTATGAGATTACGGATTTTGGGAAAACAGCACTCTTGTTCCTAGAAGAGCTGAAGAAATGGTCAGAGGAACATGATATTTAATCTGCGATCGCGAACTGATAAATCCCCAAAAAAACCTCGCGATCGCAAGACCACATCATATAGTAAATACAGAGTTGTCTTGAAAACCGCGAGTTATTTGGTTGAAAGTCTACAATATAAGCCCTATTGTTCGTTTCGAGGATCACTTTTTCCAACTTAGAAACTAAGGATGGAACAGCAAATCAGGATAGAAACGATTAACCTCAATTAAAAGGCCTGCTGTAAAAGTCAGCAAAGCCATGAGTAATACTGGAGCTGAAGACAAAAATTTGGTCATAGATATTCTCCATTAAAACTAGACTATTCCTAACGGGGGGAGATGGGAACTTCCGAATCCTTAGCAATTAAGTTTCCACTAGCAAAAGCACCAAAAGCTAACAAAGGCCAAGTAGCCGCCGCTAACATTTTACTGATTGCCAAAGGAACATTAATCATGATTTCACTCATTTCAGGATTCTTCTCATCACGGATAGCGATTAGGTAGGAACGTCCAGCCCAACCAATCCATCCAGCAATATAAAGGAAAAGAATACTGGGAATTGCGAAATCTCCCATATGGGATAAGCGACCATCTACAATCAAGTGAGGATAGCCTTCGGGACCACAAAGAGCTTGTGAGTAACGTGCAGCACGTATTGCACCAGAATTGGGGTCACCAGTTGTGTTCAAATAGGATTGGGACTTTTGCTGGAACGCAGGAGTATCTGCGCATTTAGTAAGTCCAGCCACCCCAGCGGATGCAGGGGGAGCAAAGTTAAACCAGAGGGTAATTACTAAAATTAAAGCAAACAATCTTCTCATGAATTTGTTTCCTTTTGTTACAGGAGATAATAGTGTTTCAACAAGAGCGTCAAGATATTTCTTGTACGCAGAAGAAACCTTACTCTCATTTATTTAATTAGAGCAAAGCTTCAAGATAAAGAAAATTATTCTTCTAGATAAACTTATCAAAGGATGGCAACAATTTTATCAATCGAAACAAGTTGTGACGAAACAGCAACCGCTATTGTAAATAATCGTAAAGTTTTGAGTAGTATTGTATCGTCTCAAATTGATTTACATAAAGAATATGGGGGTGTTGTTCCAGAGTTAGCATCTCGAAAACATTTGGAAACAATTAATATTTGTTTAGATCGCGCTTTAATAGAATCAGGACTATCTTGGAGTGATATTGACGCGATCGCAGCAACTTCTGCCCCAGGATTAGTCGGAGCATTATTAGTAGGAGTTACCACCGCTAAGACTTTATCTTTGATTTACAACAAGCCATTTTTGGGAGTTCACCATTTAGAAGGACATATTTATGCTGCCTATCTCGATCAGCCGGACTTGAAACCACCTTTTTTATGTTTGTTAGTTTCTGGAGGACATACCAGCATGATCTATGTGAAAGATTGTGGTAACTATGAAGTGTTGGGCAAAACTAGGGATGATGCAGCAGGAGAAGCCTTTGATAAGGTCGCTAGATTACTAAAACTGGGTTATCCAGGAGGTCCAATAATTGATAAGTTAGCCCAAACAGGCAATCCGCAAGCTTTTAAGTTACCAGAAGGCAGAATATCCTTACCAGAAGGGGGATATCATCCCTATGACAGTAGTTTTAGTGGCTTAAAAACCGCAGTTTTAAGACTAGTGCAGAAGCTGGAAACTGAAGGAGAGATTCCCGTTGCAGATATCGCTGCCAGTTTTCAATCAACTGTGGCCAAAGCATTAACAAAAAGAGCGATTAAATCTGCTTTAGACTATGGTCTAAAAACTATTACTGTTGGTGGTGGGGTGGCCGCAAATAGTGGATTGCGACAGCATTTATTGGCTGTGGCGGCTGAACATGAGATCCAGGTTTATTTCCCACCTCTGAAATTATGTACTGATAATGCGGCGATGATTGGTTGTGCTGCGGCGGAACATTTTGATCGCGGGCATCGTTCCGATTTGGATTTAGAAGCATCTTCTCGGATGAACATTGCCGATGTCATGCAACTATATCCAAAAATAACCATGACCTAATTGCCCATTACCCCAAATTACTTTTTAGGAGAAAAGAATAGAATCGGGAACCAACTACTACGAATGAGGTTGTTAGCAAAACTAGGAGCTGTCCATTGGAGGAGAGTGTTGCGATAATCAGTAGCGATCGCGATCGCGCTAATGTCGAATTCCAACGCAGCATCCATAATTTCGTGCAATGGGTTTCCTGTTCTAACTTCTGTATTAACTTCGATACCCAAATCTTCTAATTCTTTTTTGACCGACTCTAGCTTGTCAGCAGCTTCAGTAACTCGAACATCTTTAAACATGGCCTGTCTACCACTATCATCGACAACGGTGATTAACATGCATTTTTTCAAAGAACTATCGGGACAACTAGCAACTCTCTGCTTAATTTGCTCAATCAGATAGCGACCCGATTCACTGTCATTGTAAGGAACCAAGAGATATTGCCACAAATGCCGACAACGCAAACTCAACTCTTCACGGGTATAGGTAGTAATTAGCTGCGGGCGAATTACAGTCAAAGGCTTGTTTGTGAGTTTCGACAGTCCAACACTAGTATTACCAAAAAACCTTTCTTGTAGGGAATTCTGAATCGAGCTACCTGTCAAAATCACATCGACAGATTTATTTTTAATTATTTTGGGAATCGTATCTAAAGGTTTCCCTGAAGCTACTTCAATATTTACTTCTACTCCTTCAGGAACATAAGATAAAGCTTTTTGGAAACGCTGTTCTGCTGCTTGGATATTCTCCTCGTCAATTCGGGGAACTTCTCCTTCTTCCCATAGGGGAACACTATTGAAAAATGTAATAGTTTCTAGCCCGGCAGCGGCCAAATCAGGCACAAAATTTACGAGGCGATGTAAACCATCGGAGAAATCAGTACAAATGAGGCAACTTTTGAACATACAAGTAGAAATCTCCTGTTTTTCTTCTCTGTATATAGATCTTACTAAATCCTCAACACTTTGACTATTAATTTAAGTTATGAGAACTTTCTGCGAAAATGCACAACTTAGCAAAATTAAGGAAATGGGGAGTCAAAGGTTTTAGGTGTTGGGTGTTAGGTTTTAGGTCTGAAAAAACAATAAAATTAGACAAAAAGGAAGTGATAGGAGATCATACATGGTTGCTGTCAATCGAATTAAGCAAAAGTTAACCCTGGAAGAATTTTGCCAACTTCCTGAAACGAAACCTGCTAGTGAATATGCTAATGGAGCAATCGAACAAAAACCGATGCCTCAAGGAGAGCATAGTATTTTACAAATTCGTCTCGGAACAGCCATCAATGAAATTGCCTTACCAGCAAAACTTGCCCATGCTTTTACTGAATTAAGGTCTACTTTTGGGGGACGCTCTATTGTCCCGGATATTACAGTTTTTAGTTGGGAGCGTATTCCTCAAACCGAAACAGGCAGAATTGCCAATAAATTTGAACTTTATCCTGATTGGGTCATCGAAATCCCCTCACCAGAGCAATCGGCGAATAAAGTGATCAAAAAAATTCTGTTTTGTTTACAACAGGGAACAGAATTAGGATGGTTAATTGATACTAAAGATGAATCGGTCATGATATTTCAACCAAATCAATTGCCAGAAATTAAATCAGGCGAGGAAATTTTGCCCGTTTTAGAGAGTCTGCAAGATTGGCAATTATCCGTTGCGGAAATCTTTAATTGGTTGCGGGTTAATTAATTCTCATTCGTGAGATGACCAAGCTGCGATCGCAACTGGGACAATTGGTTCTATCAGTTCGACAATTGCTTGAGCATAGGCTCCAATTTCACTTTGAGCTCCAGCGCCACGACGCAAGGCGATGAAATGCAACAGAGCTTGCAGTGAAACAGTCCAAACCCAAGAGGTATAAACAGAAGGAACTAAAACTCCTCTAGCTTGTTCTCGTCCGACACCCAATTCTAATAGTTGAGCATAGGCTTGATAACTGGCTTGGCATTGTTGTTCATAAATCGCGATCGCCTCTACATTAGTACTTTCTTCTAGAGCGCCAGATGTTGCTTGTTTATTGCTTTTTGCCTGTTTTCTAAAAGTTTGGGGAATATAGAATTCATTGCTATCGTCAATAGCTACATAACGAAAACTTTTTTCATTCCAACCCAGCTGTTCGTCGTTATGATTACTGGCTATCACATGTTTCCACCATTGCCTACATACATATAAAGGCGCTTTAATTTTGAACTTAAAGGTAACGCCCCTAAAAGGTGATGTATGTTCATGTTTGATCAAATAATTAATTAGTTTAATATCTTTGTCATTTAGTTTCTGAGAGGTTTTTTCAAACGAGGCCCTAGCATCATTGACAATACTCAGATCATTCCCCATTGAATCTATCAGCTCGATTCTACTTTTTCTGTCTTTTAGAGGATCTTGATAATTCATTCCTACACAGCAATTAATTGACCTTATTAGTTATAAGGGAAAATGCACTGTGAATTCAGGAATTAATTCTTAAACTGTTAGGGTAATTTATCAGGCGGATTTGCGATCGCTGTTGGTTCGCAATCTATTGATTCACTTATTTCAAAATTGGTGAAGATAATTTTTCTTATTCAAAGTTTCGTTATTTACTTCTTGGCAATAATCCAAATAGCATGTACTAATCCAGGTACGTAACCGAGTAGAGTCAAAAGAATATTGATCCAAAAGTCTTTACCGAGACCTACCTGCAAAAATACTCCTAATGGGGGCAGTAAGATAGCAATGATGATGCGGATTAAGTCTTTCATGTTAATATTTCGTTCGTAATGATATTTCTATTTATAGCAGTAGCAGTAACTAATTTTCACTTTAATCTTACCCTTTGACACTTTAGTCAGTAACCAAATCATCCCATTGTTGATCTATCAATTCAGAAACATCTAAATTTTAAAAAGATTTCAGCTTGATCGAAATTTTTATGACGAATAGGGACTGAACATCAATTGAAATATGCAGCTCCTAGAAAATGAGGATTTAAATCTACAACCAAAATTAGCCTTTTAATAACTAGGTAATGTCTGGGGACTTAACAATTGTTGAGGGGAGCCAAAAAGTGAAAGTTGAACCTTCTCCCACTTGACTTTCCACCGTAATATTGCCACCCATCATTTCGCAAAAACTCTTACTAATAGTCAATCCCAATCCCGTCCCCGCATATTTTTTCGTTGTGCCAAGATCAGCCTGGATAAAAGGCTTAAAAATATTTTGAACTTGAACAGGTTTCATGCCAATTCCCGTATCAGAAATCTGAAAAATAATCCAGTCTGATGGCTTATGAGCAACCTGCTGACTTTGATTATTATTAGTAGCTGGAGGTTTGCTATTTAAAATCGACAATTGACGAGCATCAACCAAAGCAGGTAGAAAATTTCTGGCTTGGCGAGTTACCAAAATCGTAATCCGTCCCTCACGGGTAAATTTGGCCGCATTACTGAGAATATTCAAAAGAATTTGCTTAACTCTTTTGCGATCATTCAACATAAAGCCCAAATCATCTTGCTCCTCAATCTTTAAAAGATTGGCATTTTTTTGAATCATGGGCATCACCAAATTCCCGACCTCACTCAGTAAAGTCGAAACATCAAATCTTTCAGGATAGATACTTACCTTATCAGCTTCGATTTTAGAAATATCTAAAATATCTTCAATCAAGGTCAGAAGATGAGTCCCCGATTTTTGAATTTGATCGAGATCGGGCACAAAATCTGCATATCCCGACTCCTTGGCTTCAACCAGCAACAAATCACTTAAACCCAAAATTCCATTGAGAGGCGTCCTCAACTCATGACTCATATTCGCCAAAAACTTAGTTTTCGCCACACTAGCAGCTTCTGCTGCTTCTTTCGCTCGTTTCAACTCTTCTTGGGCTATTTTACTATCAGTATTATCTCGAATAATTGCCAATACCTCGCTTTCCCCACAAAGCACAATCCGAGCCTCAAAATACCGTCTGCGGCGATCGACAAACCATTCATATTCAAAAATTTGAATTTGCCCTGTTTCTAAAGCCTTGGCAATAGACTGCTGAAATCGATGCGCCACAACAGTTGGGAAAATCTCCTTGACGTTTTTTTGTAATAATTCTGCGGTCAGGGAACGGCGCTCTAAAGAAATTTTGGTATCAATCAGAGTTCCTTGACTATCAAAACGCCACATCAAATCGGGAATCGCATTCAGTAAGGCATGATTTTTGATTTTACTTTCCCTTAAATATTCGGCGCGATTTCGTAAGCCATTGACCAATTCGGCCAATTCTCTAGTCATGAGGTTAAAAGAATTTCCCAATTCTGCTAATTCATTAGTACAGGAGATATTTAGCGGTTGGGAAAAATCGCCTTGAGCAAGCTTTTTGGTGGCAATAGTTATTTCTGCGATCGGCTCGGTAACAGAGCGAGCTAAACGATAGGCAATCATGGCCCCGAAAATCGAGACCAGAGACGCCACCATAATTCCGCGATCGCGTATCTTAGCCAGTTGAGAAGCTAAATCCGCAGTTGATAATTCGATGCTAACCGAACCCAATTTTTGCCCATCTGCCATGATGGCTTTTTTTGCCAATAATCGATGGGATTGCCAAGCAAAACTAGCCCGCTGTTCATCAAAAATATCCTGGGAAAAGTAACCGCTGGAAAATTGGACTGCTATGGGAATAAAACTATCGGTTTCGGCAATAATCTGACCTCTATGGTCATAAATTTTGGCAGCCAAAAGAGCATCATAGGCATGTAACTTATGGAGAATTTCTTGTAAAGATAAAATATTATTGGCTTGTAAGCTCTCGATTGACATTAAAGAGATCGTATCAAGCAAAAATTCCGCTTTTTTTTTCGCTTCTTGCTGGAAATAATTTTGTTGATTATGAAGAGATAAAGCCGTTACTCCCAGAACAGCAGCAAAAATAGCACCCGTTACTACAGCAGTTGTTTTAATAGATAAAGTTGCTTTTCTCCAGCTAAGATCAATCATAGAGTTTGCTCTTTTATAGAAGCAGTAAGGAGTGAAAAATATTCACTCCCATGCAATAAGGGATTTAATTATGCCCTAGACAACTTACGGATTACTGCCAACATATACCTCGACATAATCTAGAGTTTGAGAGAACAAACTATTATTAAGTTCATTAGGTTCGTCAACTTCGTCAAAGACATCACTCTGGACACCTAGATAATATTTACCAGATGGAATGTTATAGTCCTCGGGAATCTCCAGTTCAATTGTCTGGCGGTCAGTACTATGTCCAGCACCCAAAGCAATAACCTCAGAAAATTCGTCTCCATACAAGGGGAAAACATCTGTAAACAAAGGATCACTATTAGGATCAAAATCGGGAGAGTTTATGTTCGGATTATATTCAATATCAGAGAATGCAATTTCAGAATTTCTAGTTTTAAATTCTTCTGTTATCAAATAGAAATGTGTTGCGAAGAATGGGATATCATGGGTACCGCCATTAACAACTTCGTATTCAGCGGTAAATGTTTCTCCTGGTATGAGAGGATTATCTTCAGTGAAGTCCTCTTCAAGGCTCAAATGCTCATTATATAAATCAGGCCCTTCAATGGAAACATCGGTATAAATGATATTGTTGAATTCATTGGCTTCGAACACTTCGTCAAATACATCGGTCTGCATCACCACAGCATAATGACCGGCCGAGATATTCTCAGGAATTCGTAAAGTTATATCTTGCTGACCTGTGAAGGCATAAGGTTCTAACTGAATGAAGGCTGAACCCTCATCCCCAAACAGATTCTGAATAGAATCATAATTAACATCTGCAACCGACAAATTCTGAATGCTATCGATGAGATCTCTCCGAACAATGAAGAATTCATTGGCGAAGAAGGGAGCATAATTACCACCAGCGTTTAAAACACTGTATTTAACCTCAATCTCTTCTCCTGGTTCTACAACATTGTTTTCGGAAATGCCATCTGTGATGCTCAAGTCCACACCGATTAAATCAGCTAGAGAGCTATCTCCGCCACCAATATTAGTGGCTATAATTTCAACTGTGTCGCTATCGAGATGTTGGCCTTGGTTTTGATTATTGCGATGGGATAATTCATTAACTTGCTGAACTCCATCAATAATCATTCCTAAATAGTAGGTGCCATCAAATTGTGACCAAATTTCATGACTAGCATCGGGGAGCGCGAATGTTCCATTTAAGATGTCGGTCTTAGTAAATCCGTTGAGACTTTCAATTCGGTGGCTGCCAACAAGAGCATCATTATGAGAGATATAAGGATTACTAGATAAGAAAAACTCGATATCAAAGGGGCCAGCACCTCGGGCTTCTTGGTTCCCTATTTGATAGTCAATGCTAACTAATCCTCCTGGGGTTAATCTAAACCCGCCATCGGCTGGATTGGCAGCAAAATGACTACCAACCAAATCCGTAAAGGTAATACCCGAGATGGCATGAGCATCACTATCTATTTTATAGCCGAGATTGGAGTTATTTACCTGTGTGTATTCTGGATGAGCGTTACCAGGATCGGCGATCGCACCGATAAAATAAGTACCATTGCCTTTATACTTCCAGAATGGACTATCCGCATCGGGGAGCGTCACAGAATGCTGAATAATCCCGCTATTTCCTTGAGCTGCCAGACCATTTGAAAACTCGTAACTTCCGATTTGAACGTCGCTGGTCGAGATATATTCGTTGTTCGAAAGATAAAACCCAGCAGAGAAAGGGCTAGATGCTACTTGAGACAGGTTGGCCGCCGCATATTCTATAACAACAACCCCATTTGGTTGATAGTCTCCTGAAACGATGTTGAAATATGCGTTAGCCAGATCAGCATTAGCATTGCGAAAACCGTCTAGAGCACCACCGGTACCATCATAATCTGACAACTCACCAGTGCTGCGATTATTATTCTCGTTATTTTCATGAACTTCATTCTCGCCATCAATTACAAACCCAACATAGTAGCGACCATCAATGAGGGAAGGCAGATTATTTGGCAATACAAAGTCGGCAGTGCCTTGTCCAGAGGAATTGGCGGCAATATCATTGGTAAACCGCTGAGAACCGATATAGACATCATTGCTGCTATCGACATTCGGGTCTGCAGAAACATAGAAGTGCAGGTTAAAGTCTTGGGAAACATGTCCTAGACCACCATTGCGAATTACATAATCAATAGTAAGATTTTGCCCGGGCTGATAGGTGGCGACATCTTCTTGACGAACATCAAACGCCACACCATGTAGGTCAACCCAAGATTCATCAAAAATCGTATTGATACTATAGTCGATACCCTCTCTTTGATTTGAGTTGTTGGCAAATCTCCGGGATTCGTGGGTTGCCCCCGAATCATTGATGATCATCCCCAAACTATAATATCCAGACCCATCCCAGAACCCATCTAAGGCATTGGGAATATTGAGGGAATAACGAAGAGCTCCAGTACTAGCTCCACTATCTAAACCGCCAACTTCATAGGAACCAATGAAATAATCTTCGGAAGTGATTGGATGTTGACGGTTATCAGTTTCTGAGGAGATATAGAAGTCCACCAGAAAGTTATCGGAATGACCAGCTCCGCCATTGAAAATACTAAAATCGATGTCGGCGATAATATTGCCATCTGCCAGTCGCTCAAAGTTGCTAACAGAAAAATGATCACCTTTTAAATCTGGGATTGCTAGATCTATAATATTGATCGCATCATGGGTGATAAATTGCTGATAAGCAGCGGAAGAACCTAAGTCTTCGGCATCATTAATTAAGGCCCCAATAAAGTAAGTGCCATTCTCATCATCCAACCAAAAATCATCCGATGGGGGAGGAAGAAGCAGATTGATTTGTTGTGCTCCTGACTGGGCATTACTAGCAATACTGGGAATTGCATAGAAGCCAATCTCATGATCGCCAGTAGAAATCCAACTGTTGCGGGATATATAGAACTTAACCCCAATGTCGTCGATAAGATTATCTGTAACGTTTTCAATATTAAATAGGACGTGAACGTTTTCGTCAGCACGGGCAGAATGCTGCGATACCTGGAACGCTTGATTAATTAAATCCATAATGTATATCTATCTATAAATTGAATTGTTACTGTATTCCCTTCCTTCATCTGTTTAATGTTATTTATATTTTGTTTTTTTTGAACCTAGTAAATACGCTAATTTTTATATAAACTTTATATAAAGCAACTTCTTTTTTTCTGGTATAAATACTGAGACATTTTTAATGAAACTGAAGCTTGATTTGACTAATTTTTTATATTTATGTATATATATTTAGTTGAGCGTACTGACTATTGCCCAAAATTATGGTTATTATTGCTTAAGCGAAATTACGGAAAGAATAATTGTCTACGTATTTATTGTCAAAGATAATAATTGTCTTCCTTATTACTTTATATCTCTAAACTCTTACTTAGGTAAATTGAAATGAAGTTGATTACAGGTAAAACCAAATTACTCGGAATTATTGGTTCTCCAGTAGAACATTCCTTGTCTCCAGTGATGCAAAATGCCGCGATCGCAGAGTTGGGAGTCGATTATATTTATGTACCTTTTCCTGTTGAAAAAATCAATTTAAAGCAAGCAATTATGGGCTTTGAAGTCATCGGAGTTCAAGGATTTAATATTACTATTCCCCACAAACAATCAATTATGACCTTGCTCTCAGAAGTTACTAGTACCGCAAAAATGGTGGGGGCTGTTAATACTGTATGGTACAACGGAGCGGGATGGAAAGGAACGAATACAGATGTTGAAGGTTTTGTCGCCCCCCTCAAAGAAATGGCTAGGGATTGGTCACAGACAACGGCAATTGTTTTAGGGAATGGTGGTGCTGCGAGGGCAGTGGTTGTGGGGTTGGCAGAATTGGGTTTCGGTTCAGTTCATATTATAGGACGCGATCGCCAGAAATTGGTGAATTTTTATCAAACTTGGCAAAATATGCCCAAAATTACCAAATTGCTAAAGGTTCATTATCCCGAGACTTTGCCAGAATTATTGCCCACGGCAGATTTGTTGGTGAATACTACTCCCGTGGGAATGTATCCTCATATTGATGCTTCTCCAGTGTCGGCAGAATTAATCGAGCAACTAAAACCCGACGCGATCGCCTATGATTTGATTTACACTCCCAGTCCGACGAAGTTTCTCCGTTTTGCCAGCGATCGAGGATTAAAGGCGATTGATGGCTTAGAAATGCTAGTTCAACAGGGTGCAGCCGCCCTCGAAATTTGGCTACAACAACCCGTCCCGATTAACACTATGCGAAATTCTCTAAAAAAACAGCTGTTTGGCTAATAATAATCTTATGAAAATTGCACCTTTTGGCTCTTGGAAATCCCCCATTACTTCTGATCTTATCGTCTCGAAAAATATTGGTTTGGGAGGCGTCGCTAGCGACAAAAATAATATCTATTGGTTGGAAAGTAGACCAACAGAAAAAGGGAGAAATGTCTTAGTCCGACTTTCGAGCAATGGCAAAGTAGAAGATGTTACCCCTCAACCTTTTAATATTCGCACTAAAGTTCATGAATATGGTGGTGGCGCCTATTTAATCACTGAAGAAACCATTTACTTTAGCAATTATCAGGATGGTCAAATATATCAACAGCAAATAGGCAAATCACCAGAAGCGATTACTTCAGAATCTTCAATGCGTTATGCAGATTTTGTCTTAGATCATACTCGTAAACGTTTAATATCTATAGCTGAAGATCATTCCCTGGCCGATAGTGAAGCAGTCAATAGTATTGTGGCGATCTCGCTGGAAGCGAGTCACGGGGTGAGCGAGATCGCCACAGGAGAAATCACCACTCTAGTTTCCGGCAATGATTTTTATACCTCGCCTCGGATCAGTCCCGATGGAAAACAGCTAGCCTTTATTAGTTGGGATCATCCTGATATGCCCTGGGATAGTAGTTATCTGCGTTTAGGAAATATCGCCGAAGATGGCTCGATTGAAAATATCGAAATTATTGCAGGGGGCCCAGAAGAATCAGTTTGTGAGCCAAAATGGTCACCGGATGGAATATTATTCTTTTCTAGCGATCGCAGTGATTGGTGGAATCTATATCGTCGCAATACCGATGGTATTATCGAATGCCTACATTCTATGTCGGCAGAGTTTGCCTATCCCCATTGGGTCTTTGGTCTATCCACGTATACCTTTATTAATGCCGAACTAATCTTTTGTGCTTACTCCGAGAATGGCAGTTGGCATTTAGGTACTATTAATACTGTATCTAAGCAATTTCACAAAATAGCTACTGAATATACTAATATAGCCTCTGTCAATAGGACATCCAATGGTCAAGCTTTATTTATTGCCGGATCACCCCAGCAACCGACAGCGGTAGTTAAACTTGATCTCGAAACCAAAGCACCAGAAATACTCAAAACTTCCGGGACATTAAATATTGATCCTGGTTATCTAAGCTTGCCAAAAGCGATCGCCTTTCCGACAACCAATAATTTAACCGCCCACACTTGGTATTATCCTCCCCAAAATAAGGACTATGCAGCGCCAGCAGGCGAACTTCCGCCATTATTTGTTAAAAGTCATGGGGGTCCCACCGCAGCAGCCTCAGTTAATCTGAGTTTGCGCATTCAATATTGGACAAGTCGGGGTTTTGGTTATCTTGATGTGAACTATGGTGGCAGTATTGGCTATGGGAGAAAATATCGTCAGCGATTAGAAAACAACTGGGGAGTTGTGGATATTGATGATTGTGTCAATGCGGCTGAATATCTGGCCGCTCAGGAATTAGTTGATGGGGAAAGATTAGTTATTTCTGGTAGTAGTGCTGGTGGTTATACGACCTTAGCGGCCTTGACTTTCCGTGATACTTTTAAGGCTGGGGCTAGTTATTATGGCATTAGTGATTTAGAGATTTTGGCTACTGATACCCATAAGTTTGAATCTCGTTATTTAGATCGTTTAATCGGCAAATATCCTGAAGACCAAGAAGTTTATCAAGCGCGATCTCCTATTCACTATACAGACCAGTTATCTTGTCCTGTAATCTTCTTCCAGGGCTTAGAAGATAAAGTAGTACCACCCAATCAAGCCGAAATGATGGTAGATGCCATTAAGCAAAAAGGAATCCCTGTCGCTTATATTACCTTTGCGGAAGAAGGACATGGTTTTCGTCAAGCAGCCAATATCAAAAAAGCGATCGACAGCGAGTTTTATTTTTATTCTCAGGTTTTTGGGTTTGAACCTGCAGATGATCTTGAGGCTGTTGAGATCATTGCAGATAAGTAAATCGATATAAAAAGCCATAGAAAATAGAAGGAAAATAGGGATAAATTGCTCTAGTGCTGTCTTGTAAAGATTAAGTTAGGGTAAATAGTGCCATTAACACTAGTGGACGTAGGCGTAAATAAGCTATCTATCAACGAGGAGTAAAAAGCTGATGTATCAAGACTTATTACTCATTACTTATTACTTCCGCGCAGGGGCACTAGTACAGCTACGCGGAAGTCAAGAATCAAGAGTCACTTGTCCTCGAATGGGGGAAAGTTTTTGTTGCCGAAAACCTAACTCTAGTCTTAACTAGACTAGAGTTTGCCACATCGCGTAAATTTATATTTACAACAGGAATGAGCGCTAAACATAAAAAAAAGAATTTGGTTGAATTGATCAAAGACAAGTTGGAGATGGCATGGATTTTTATCAGGCGAGAGAAGATAGACCAAATTATTAGTTTCTTCTGTATCGTTGTGTTTATCAGTGCTGTCTTAATTTACCTAGCAGAAAATAATAATCCAGACAAACCTCTAGGATTCCCCGATGCTCTTTGGTGGAGTATTGTCACGTCAACCACCGTAGGCTATGGGGATATAGCGCCACAAACTTTTTTGGGTAGAGTTATCGCAACTTTGCATATGATTGTAGGCATTGGCATCTTAGCGGCTCTTAGTGCAATTCCCGCCAGTATTTTAGTAGATCAAAAAATTATGGAAGGATTGGGAATGAGTTCTTATAAGTTTGAAAAGCATATTATTATATGCGAATGGAATCATCGAGCCAAAACCATTATCAAGGAGTTGCGCCTCGATCCTCACACTGCCAATACCCCAATCGTTTTGATTGCCAATTTAGAAAGAAAACCGATTGAAGATCGCAATCTTTACTTCGTCCAAGGCTCAATCACAGATGAGACTTTAAGCAAAGCAAATCTAGCCCAAGCTGCCACCGTAATTATCTTGGGTGATGATAACCTGCCTGATAATCAGCGTGATACTCAAGTTATTATTACAACCTTAACTGTTGAAAGCATTAATCCTGACGCCTACACCATCGTCGAATTAGTCCATGAATCCTATGTTCTTCCCTGCAAAAGAGCCAATGCTGATGAGATTATTGTCAGTAGCGAATTAAGTGGCATGTTAATATCCCAGGCAGCTCTCAATCATGGGGTTTCCCATGTCGTTGCCGATCTCATTAGTGCAGATGATGAGGGGAATCAACTCTACAAGATAGAACCAATCAAAGAAAGAGTGGGGAGTCCTTTCATCGAAATTTTCGTTTACATGAAGAAAGCTTACCAATGTATTGTCGTGGCTATTCAAAAAGGGCCGGAAGGGGAAGTTATTTCTAATCCCTCAACCGAGTATCGTTTAGAAGAAAATGACTATTTGATTGTGATCGCCGAAGAAAGACCTAATATGATTATTTAACAGGGTTTTAGGGAAAAGCTTATTACTTCGTTGTTCAACATTCCTCTAATGTTTCTGGAAAATCGTATTTTTCTGTGGAGTCGGAGAGGATTTTTGCGATCGCTAAAGGATCAACGATGATATCCAAATGGAAACTGATATCCTTAATCTCTGAAAATTTTCAATAAGTTGTATATTTAGATACTAGTCGTGGCAATTTGTCAATCTTAATTGCTAGAATACAGGAGATTTGTGACTTTTATTTACATAAAAAAGCAAATAGAGACTTCGATTCTTAATCTAGTTTAAAATTATGGGACTAATTAAAGGTGTTCAGCTTCGTCCTCTCGAATCGATCCAAGGAGGGATGGCAGAATTTTATACTCCTCAATCCAGCGACGAAACTATGGTAGTAAGAATACCAGCCCACACTATTGACGACTTATTTGTCCACCGAAATCAAACAGATCAGTTATTGGTTGTCAAAGGTAGTTTTGTTCTAATCATCTTGTATAACCGACAATATCAATATATCCCTCTCAGCGCTAACGTTCCTCAAGTCGTTACTATTCCCCCAAAAATTCTTCATGGTTCCATCAATTTTAGTGATGAAGATTGTTTATTGGTCAATGCCGTACTACGACACGGGCAACCCCAAGCTAAAGATTATCAGCCAGCAAAAAAACCTTTTGACTATGATATTGAGAGGGCTAAATTAAGCCTGAAAAATTTGGAAGCTAGGACTTCTGCGACCAGGAAATGCCTCACTGTATAAGATCGCAGTATGATTTTAACGGGGCTTCGCCCTTGAAGGCAGAGGGCAGAGGGCAGCGGTGAGACCCCGCGCCGCCGTCAGGCGCAAGGGAACGCTCACCAAGAGAGAGGGCAGAAAGATAAAACTACTTCTAACTTATCCCTTTAGGTTGAATTCCTC
>NZ_ALVZ01000097.1 GCF_000332055.1 Xenococcus sp. PCC 7305
GTTAAAGCGTCGAGCTGCTGAGTTTTAAATTTATCAATGAATAAATCTAACTGACTTTCAACCAAGTTATCTCCCAAATACATCACAAAGGTCGCATCACCAAGAAAAGGCTGAGCAATTTTAACAGCATGGGCAAGACCTAAGGGCTCTTCTTGCAAAATATAGGTGATATTAGCGCCAAATTTGCTTCCATCTCCAGTTTTGGCCTTAACTTCTCCTCCTGTTTCTGGACTAATAATAATTCCAATATCAACAATACCTGCTGCCACAATAGATTCGATGCCGTACCAAAGAATGGGTTTATTTGCTACAGGAACTAGTTGTTTTGCCCCAGTATAAGTCAAGGGACGTAAGCGAGTTCCTTTGCCGCCAGAGAGAATTAATGCTTTCATTATGCGCTAGAGAGTAAAGGTAATGGGTAATGGGTAATGGGGAAAAACAGAACTCATCTATTTACTTTTTAGTAACTTTTGATAGATAGTTGTTGCCATTGTTTTAGCATTTTCTTAAGGGAATCCCGCCAATAAGGAGGATAGAGTCCTACCATTTGAGTAAATTTTGTTGTAGATAATATAGAATTTGCCGGTCGCTGAGCTGGAGTCGGATATTCTGCGGTAGTTATGGGCAATACTTTTTTGATTTTCAAGGGGAAGTTGAGTTGTCGGGCTTCATCAAAAATGGCTAGAGCAAAATCATACCAACTAGCAACACCAGTATTTGTATAATGATAGGTTCCTGAGGGGATCTCGGTTGGTTTTTCTATGATATTTGCGATCGCAGCGGCAATATCATAGGCCCAAGTGGGCGTTCCAATCTGATCCTCAACTACTTTTAATTCATCTCTTTCGGCTCCTAATCGCAACATTGTTTTAACAAAATTGCCATGTCCTTTACAGCCGTATACCCAAGCAGTTCGCAATATTATATGGTCATCACATTTTTTTCTAATGCCGAGCTCTCCTGTTAGTTTTGACTTACCATATACACCCAAAGGATTGGTAATATCATCTTCTTTATAGTTGGTACAATGCTGGCCGTCAAAAACATAATCAGTGGAAATATGTACCAACTTT
Organism: Xenococcus sp. PCC 7305; assembly: GCF_000332055.1. Lineage (GTDB taxonomy): Bacteria > Cyanobacteriota > Cyanobacteriia > Cyanobacteriales > Xenococcaceae > Xenococcus. The sequence goes on from NZ_ALVZ01000097.1 coordinate 1,074, forward strand.
GCAGAGATTTTTTGTGCCATTTCCCCCATAACTTCTGGAGCTAAAGCATTAATCGCCATTGCCAGTTGTGATTCAGTTTCGGCCTTATCTACGGCAGTATAAGCTGCGGCATTAACTATAATCTCTGGTGATACTGATGCGATCGCATCTCGAATTTCATCAGGTTTGGTAAGGTCTAATTCCTGACGAGTTGGAGTGGTTAATTCACCTAAAGATTGGAGTGTTGTGAGGAGTTCTTGTCCAACTTGTCCAGTACTTCCAATAAGTAGTATTTTTTTCATTTTTTAATTGTATTTAGGCTGAGGCTAGAGCAAAATTCTCCTAATATTTATCCAGAATAATTGCAGATAATACCATTAAAATCCAGGCAAATTAATAAAAACTTAAGAATAGAAAATAGAGGTGGTCACAAAAAAAATAAGAATGTTATAACCTGGGAAAATTGGAAAATTTTGGAACTTGAGTATAAGAGGTTAAAATCAATCCACTCATGCCCAGAGTCTTAGTAAAAATAAAAAACTGAGGACAAGAACAGTAATTTTTTTGTACCCATAAACAATGCAGATGAAAAGAGCCTTAATTACAGGAATAACAGGTCAAGACGGTTCTTATTTAAGTGAATTTTTATTAGAAAAAGGTTACGAAGTACATGGCATTATTCGCCGAACTTCCACCTTTAATACCGATCGCATCGAGCATATTTACGAAGATCCCCATAGTCCGACAGCGAAAATGTTTCTCCATTACGGAGATCTCACCGATGGCACAACTCTGCGCCGCATCCTTGAAGAAATAGAACCCCAAGAAATTTATAATTTAGGGGCGCAATCCCATGTTCGAGTGAGTTTCGACTCACCAGAATATACGGCGGACACTGTCGGGATGGGGACTTTGCGCTTGTTAGAAGCAATTCGGGATTACCAAAAAAGGACTGCTATGGAAGTAAAATTCTATCAAGCCGGGTCTTCAGAAATGTTTGGCAAGGTTCAAGAAGTTCCTCAAACAGAAACAACTCCTTTTTATCCTCGCAGTCCCTATGCTTGTGCGAAGGTTTATGCTCATTGGCAAACTGTTAATTATCGCGAATCCTATAATCTCTTTGCTTGCAATGGCATTTTGTTTAACCATGAATCACCGCGCCGTGGCGAAACTTTTGTGACTCGCAAAATTACTATGGCGATCGCAAAAATTGTGGCGGGAAAACAAAACAAGCTTTATCTTGGTAATCTTGATGCGAAAAGAGACTGGGGGTATGCCAAAGACTATGTAAGAGCAATGTGGCTGATGCTGCAACAAGAAACTCCTGATGATTATCTAGTCGCAACGGGCGAGACGCACTCAATTCGAGAATTTTTAGATATTGCTTTTGGTTATGTCAATCTCAATTGGCAAGACTATGTGGTTTTCGACCCTCGTTATTTGCGGCCTACAGAAGTTGATTTACTGATTGGAGATCCTAGCAAAGTCAGAACCAAACTGGCTTGGCAACCCTCGGTAGATTTCCCTGGTTTAGTAAAATTGATGGTAGATGCGGATTTATCGGCTTTGGGTTTATCTTCTGAGAATAGTGAGCCTTCAATGACCTTAGAGTCACCATCAATCCGTCAAGGTTTAGCTGTGGCAGTTGATTAAGTTTTTTACAGTTTTTTTATCTAGTATCAAGAGCAAACGGGACTAATGATTAGTTTAAACAACAAGCGAATTCTGGTTACTGGAGGTGCTGGTTTTCTGGGGAGACAAGTTGTTGCGCAACTGATTCTTGCTGGAGCTGACCCCCATCAGATTACTATTCCGCGATCGCGAGATTGTGACTTGCGTCGCCTTGATAACTGTTCCCAGGCTGTGGCACAGCAGGATATCGTGATTCATTTGGCAGCCCATGTTGGAGGTATTGGCCTAAATCGAGTCCAACCAGCCGAATTGTTTTATGACAACTTGATTATGGGCGCACAGTTAATCCATGCTGCCTATGAAGCAAAAGTTGAAAAATTCGTTTGTATTGGGACGATTTGCGCCTATCCCAAATTTACACCTGTTCCTTTTCGAGAAGAACATTTGTGGGATGGTTATCCCGAGGAAACTAATGCCGCCTATGGCATTGCCAAGAAAGCTTTGTTGGTACAACTTCAGTCCTATCGTCAACAATATGGATTTAACGGTATTTATCTATTGCCTGTCAATTTATATGGCCCAGAAGATAATTTTGACCCCAGAAGCTCCCATGTCATTCCCGCTTTGATTCGTAAAGTCCATGAGGCACAACAATCAGGGGCAAAGACCTTAGCCGTTTGGGGGGATGGCACTCCAACCCGCGAGTTTCTTTATTCTACCGATGCTGCCCAAGGAATTGTGATGGCGACTCAAGATTATGACAAAGCCGAACCCATTAATTTGGGAGTATCTCAGGAAATTTCGATCCGAGAGTTAGTGTTCTTAATTTGCGAGTTGATGGGATTTGCAGGAGAAATTATCTGGGAAACCGACAAACCTAATGGACAACCTCGTCGCTGTTTAGATACAGCTAAGGCTCAGCGGGAATTCGGCTTTATTGCCCAAACTAGTTTTCATCAGGGATTGCGAGAAACTATTGCTTGGTATCGGCAAAATTGTTTAGTTCTAGTCTAAATTACAGTCCTCTAAAACCTAAAACCTAAAACCTAAAACCCAAAACCTAAAACCTCAGACCTAGACTCTAATTTGTTATGATAGTCATCCATTTCCCATCGATTTTAAAGATAAATGCCAGAGCCGTTGGAAACTAGAGAAGAACAAATTGAAGCCCTTGAAGCTAATGCGGAGAGAATAGTTGCGATCGCAAAAAAAGGATATCAAGATTTCGCCGAAAAAGGAACTGTCGTAATTCTTAAGCAATTAGAGAATAATTCATCTGATTTGGAAGAATGGCAAATTGTTTATAAGCCGATGAGCTTGTTACCAAATGTTGTCAGTGATTGGAAAGAAGCTGGTTTGCAAGATTTGATTATTAAGTACAATCCTGAAGTTTCAGTAATTTGTACTTTTTTATACCCAAATGGCGCTCATACTAGTTATCATTTTTCTGAGGATTAGTGAATCACGAGAGAGTATCTTGTTTGGCTGTACCATAGAGATATACAAATAGTTAATATTCTAATTTTTCTGAAATAAAAATGAAGAATTGATTTTAGGGTGTTATTTTCCTCTATAAATAGGATAATTAAGTAAATATACCAGAGAACAAATACTTATGGTCATTAGCAAGTTCGACTACCCCGCATTACTGTCGGCCCGGGAACTCGAAATATTAGAATTGGTGGTCAGCGGGTTGAGTAACCACAAAATCGCCCAAAAGCTAGAAATCAGCAAGAGAACGGTGGATAATCATATCAGTAATATCTTGAAAAAAACCAATGTCGACAATCGTGTCGAGTTGGTGCGTTGGGCGTTGCAATGGGGCAAAGTATGCCTCAATGATGTCAACTGTTGTACGTTGCCCGCTCCCGAGCAATAGTGATAATCAACTTTTTCTCATCAATCATCCATGAAGTTATAAAATGCGTTTTATTCTATCTTGCGCTATCGGATGTATCGCGATCGCATTATTTGGTTGTAGCGAATCAGGCTATATTACACCACCAACCCATAATTTGGGGGCAACTCTTAATACCACAGCAGCGGAAACAGAACCTAATTTCTCCCATGATGGTCGTTATTTAGTCTTTACCAGCGATCGCGACTCTCAACGTAATATCCTAGTTTATGACGTTCCCAATCGCCGTCTGCTAGATATTCCCGGACTAAACCAATCGCAAACGATGCAATCTCAGGGCGATATTAGTGCCGATGGTCGCTATATAGTATATGTCTCAGAACAATTAGGCAAACCAGATATTTTTATTTATGATCGCCTAGAAAGAAATAGCGAAAACATTACCAAAAATGTTGTAGCAGAAGTCCGCAACCCCACAATTAGCGGCAATGGTCGGTTTGTAACTTTTGAAAGTAATCGTTCTGGACAATGGGATATCGAGATTTTTGACCGTGGTCTGGGTACCCAGTTATCTCTCCCGTTAGACCCCAAATAGCGATGAAACAAAGTTGAGCTATTGCTACTGTTAATTGTTCTGTTAATTATTAAAAAGAAAAAAGCTATTTGGGAAACAGATTTCTATATCCTAGGAACATTAGGCTTTAATCAAGCAGGAGTTTATACCACAATGATATCTACTTTACATTTGGCTGTTTACTATGCCCCTTCAACTATTGAGTGGAATAGTTCTGTGGCCATCATTATGATTTTTTCTAACTTATTTGTGATTGCAATCAGTCGTTATGCTATTCAAAACCCTGGTCAAGGCCCTAGTTTCCCGATCCCTTTACCTGGAGTATTTACCAATTTCGGTATTGCTGAATTGCTAGCAACCACCAGTTTAGGACATATCTTGGGTGCAGGAATCATCTTAGGATTAAGCAACGCAGGCGTTTTGTAGAAATTTACTTTCGAAGGCAGAGGGCAGAGGGCAGAAGGGAAATTTCCTGTTCCCTGTTCCCTGTTCCCTGTTCCCTGTTCCCTGTTCCCTGTTCCCTAGAGCTTAGATTTGCGGCACCTCACGAGTAGCAAAATTGCTACATATTGACATTACTTCAAGTTCAGACATACTAGAGATGAAAAAATAATCTCTAAAATTGTGCAGTGCGACATTAGGTATAAGCCAGCCTTTGCAACTATTTTTGTGACTCTAGAGCCGGGCGAAAGCATTACAGCTGAAGCAGGGGCCATGGTGAGTATGGATAGTATGCTAACGATGAAGACCGAATTTTCTGGGGGTTTTCTTCCTGCTTTAGGTAAAAAATTATTCGGGGGAGAATCTCTGTTTGTTAATGTTTTTGCCAATAAAACCAGCAGACCATTACAAGTTGTATTAAGTCAATCGGTAATAGGAGATATTGCAGAAATTGAGCTCCAAGGGAGAGAATTATATTTCCAACCGGGTGCTTATATAGCCCATACGGCCGGGGTAAAAATGACCGTAGGCTGGGCTGGTTTTACTAGTTGGCTAATGGGCGAAGGGTTATTTAAACTCAAAATTGGTGGTATAGGAAAAGTATTTTTTGGAGCCTATGGTGGCATTACAAAAAAAACCATCGCAGGGCAGTTTATTGTCGATAATAGTCATTTGGTAGCTTATGAGCCGGGGATTAAAATGGGAATTAAACTTTCAGGCGGTTTACTTGGCTCTCTAACTTCTGGAGAAGGTTTAGTAAACCGACTTTCAGGTCATGGTGATATCTACCTTCAATCCCGCAGTTTTGATGGTTTACTTCGATTTCTCCGTCCTCAAATAGGCAAAATTGCCAATCAGGCCAGAGGGAGGAGAAAAGTCAGAGGCATGATACAAGATAGAGTATTTAATACTATTCGATAATCTTGGCAATATTAGGAGATATTGCCGGTAGTTTTTTTTGATCAACCATAAATCAGGACTGGGAAAATCATGAAGGTTGAATTATTACAACAACCCGATAGTGCGATCGCCTGTGTAACGTTAGATGCTGGGGAAGAAGTGATAGCCGAAGCAGGTTCTATGATTGCCATGGATGCAACGGTATCAGCCAATACCACTCTGCGGCAAGGTCGTTCTGGGGGCATTTTCGGCAGTGTGGGGCGAGTATTAGGGGGGGAGTATTTATTTCTCAGTGTATTTCGTTCCGGCAAAACTGGAGACGAAGTCTGGTTGGCTCCGAAGTTAGTAGGTGATCTATTAGTCTATGATATGCAGGGACAAGATTTGATTGTCCAGTCAGGTTCCTATTTAGCTTGTAGTTCCAGCGTGAATATTGATTTGGGTTTTCAGGGTTTGCGATCGCTTTTTTCTGGTGAGTCAATTTTTTGGTTAACCATCTCTGGCTATGGAAAGGCGTTAATAACTTCCTTTGGCGGTATTTATGAAATTGACGTTGACGGAGAATATATTGTTGACACAGGACATATTGTTGCCTTTGAGCGTAGTCTTAGTTTCAGTATTAACAAAGCGGGTTCAAGCTGGTTAGGAGCTTTTCTTGGGGGTGAAGGTTTAGTTTGTCATTTTAGAGGCCAAGGCAAAGTTTATTGCCAAACCCATAGTCCAAGAGCATTTGGTTCTTTTATTGGTTCTCGACTGCCAGCACGGTGATTAAGTAATAAGTAATAAGTAATAAGTAATAAATTATTATGAAAAATGATATTCCCTATAGAGTAGAGCATGCTCCTGCCTATGCTTCTTTAGTTTTAGATGTCCCAACCAATCAAACAGTATTGGTCGAAGCTTCGGCTATGGCGGCGATGGATGTTTCGCTGCAAATGCAGTCGAAGATCAGAGGTGGTTTACTACGGGGTGTGGGTCGCATGTTCGGCGGGGAATCATTATTTATTAATGAGTTTACGGCCCTCGGGAGCAAGGGAGAAATCTATATTTCCCCTGGGGTTCCTGGCGATATTGCCCATTATTATGTAGAACCTGGACATAATTTGATGGTGCAATCATCGGGTTTTGTTGCTTGCGCTTCTACTATTGAAATTAATACTCAGTTTCAGGGTTTTAAAGGATTTTTTAGTGGGGAATCTTTGTTTTTATTAAAAGCAACAGGCCAAGGAGATTTTTGGTTTAGTTCCTATGGTGGAATATTAGAAATTGAAGTTTCAGAAAATTATATAGTTGATACTAGTTATATTGTCGCCTTTGAAGATAGTCTTAACTACAATGTGGAGTTGATTGGCGGACTTTCTTTTAATAATTTACTCACAGGGATATTTGGGGGTGAAGGTTTAGTTTGTCGATTTAGTGGTAAGGGTAGGTTGTGGATTCAAACTCGGGCAATCAATCCTTTGCTAAACTTTTTACATCCTTTCCGCCCTGTTAGTAATGATTAATTGTTATTAAATTTCCCAATTTTAACAACGAAGTAATAGAATTTTCCCTAAATCCCCAAATCCCTAAATCCCCAAGTTCTTAATGCAGAACTAGTAAATTTTCTAATCATATAACTAACATTTTAAGAGTTTGTGATCGCTTTAAAAAATGTCTATAAAGATTAGTATTTCAACTAGATTACAACTTGAAAACTGTTGTTAATACCTATATATACGGGTTTATTCTTAAGCATGATTTCGGTTGTCGTCGACTAAATAAACAACCATAATTGTCTTAAATCATATTCTTTTCAGTTTCGGATTTTAGCGATATTTATCTAGAGCTGAAGTCTTTTATTTATGGTTAACAACTTCAGTTCAAGTTAGAAATAATACATATTAATCTTATGGATCTCAATGGGTTACCAGGTAGTAAATCTTCTGCTGTCTCTGATGTTCTACTACAGTTAGAAAACTTGAATAATGATCGCAATAGCAAATCTAATGATAATATTTCGAGTAATTTATTTAAAGTTAGTAATGATTTCCTCATAATCGATGAGAATATTCGTCGAGTAGCAGTCAGGATTACCGTAGAAGATATCGATGCTTTGTTACCTTTTCTGGATAATCTAGGTTTTGAAACACTTGGTAGTTCTGCCCAAAATCATCTCATAGAAGGGTATATTGCCTTTGATAATATTTCTAATCTTGAAGTTTTAGTAGACGAAGGACTTATCATGGGTGTGATTCCTGTCTATAAGCCAGTCACAAATGTTGGGGATACAGATAGCCAAGCCGACTTTGTCCAGGAAGCAAATAGAGTCAGAGCAGCTTTGCCCACCAGCTATGATGGCACAGGTCAAACTATTGCAGTATTTAGTGATAGTTATGACACTTCAGGCGATGGTTCAGCAGCAGCAGATATTACCTCGGGAGATTTACCTGCGGGGGGAGTTACAGTCTTACAAGAACTCGATGAGCCTGGTAGCGATGAAGGTCGAGCGATGCTTCAGTTGGTTCATGATTTAGCTCCTGGAGCCGATTTGGTATTTTCTTCAGTGTTTTTTGGTGAAGCTGATTTTGCTCAACAAATTCGTGATGCTGCTGATTCTACCATAGGCAACTCTAGCGTCTTAGTTGATGATATTGGCTATTTGAGTGAGCCATTTTTCCAAGATGGCTTAATCGCCCAAGCCATAGATGATGTAGTAACCAATGAGGACGTTACTTATTTTTCTGCTGCTGGCAATAGTGCTGATGAATCCTACGAAGCCACTAGTATTAATTTTGTGAATACTGGTGTTGGTACTGGGCAATTTTCTGATATTAAATATGATTTTGATCCTGGTGCGGGTATTGATACCAACCAACAAATTACATTAGCCCCTGGTGCTTCCTTTCGTATTTCTTTCCAATGGGACGATCCTTTTTTCACAACTAGTGGAGTAGATACAGACTTAGATATTTTTATTTATGATTCGGCAAATAATCTTGTTGATCAATCAGCTAGTAATAATATTGCTAATCAAACCCCATTTGAGATCGTCGTTGTTGAAAATACCAGTGCCTCCAACCAAGACTTTTTTATCGAAATCGAAAAATTTGCGGGTCCTGATCCCAATCGAATTAAATGGATTAGCTTTGACAACGATCCTCTTTTTGTTGAGTATGATACCAATAGTCCTACGATTAACGGTCATCCCGCAGCAACTAATGCTCAAGCAGTGGCCGCAATTCCTTTCTTTGATCAAAATAATCCCGAACCTTTTACTTCTGAGGGTCCAAACACGATTCTCTTTGAGCCTAATGGCACGCTAAAGGCTGTGCCAGAAATTAGACAAACTCCTGATATTGCTGCGATCGATGACACTAATACAACTTTCTTTATTCCGGGTAATGATATACCTGAAGATCTTGATACTTTTCCCAACTTTAGCGGAACTTCTGCGGCAGCTCCCCATGCAGCGGCAGTGGCTGCTCTAGTTCAACAGGCTAATCCCAGTTTTACGCCCCATCAAGTTTATGCTCGTCTGCAATCTACAGCAATAGACATTACGCCTTCAGGTTTTGATAATGTCACAGGTTTCGGCTTGATCAATGCTTATGATGCAATTTTTGGTTCAGTGGTACCAGCAACTCTGCCTTTTAGCGAAAATTTTGATGATGGTGATTTGCCTCTAGCCTTTGAGACTAATAGCAATACTTCTGGCAGAATTCAGGTTACTAGCGATTTCAGCCCTTTAGGAGCTCAACAGCTTATTTTAGACAGTTCAGCAGAAGGTTTTGGTTTATCTCTTAATGAAGCAATTCTCCATCTTGATACTACTGGTTTTACCGATATCTTACTAAGTTTCCAGCAAAAGGAATTCAGCGACGAAGACGATGTTATGCCTTCGACTTTCTTGGGTTCTAATAATTCTGATGGTGTCGCTCTTAGCGTTGATGGCACAAATTGGGTTAGATTAATTAGCCTAACAGGTAGTAATTCTCTAAGCTCATTTCAAACTAATTCTTTTGATTTAACTGCGATCGCTGCTGCTAATAGTTTAACTCTAGGTTCTGATGTTCAGATTAAATTCCAACAATTTGATAATTTTCCTCTGACTAATGACGGTTTTGCCTTTGATAATATCTCCGTCACTGGTACTAGCATCAGTATCTGTAATCCTACCAATGGAGACGATAATCTAACATCTTGTGTAACCTCCGGAGACGACAATATTAATGGACTAGGAGGAAATGACACCTTAGCTGGGGGAGATGGCAATGATACTCTCAATGGCAGCACTGGTAACGATGTTATTTTTGGTCAAAATGATAACGACCGATTGCTGGGGGGGGATGATAATGATACGCTCTATGGCGACTCTGGTAATGATGTTATGTTCGGGCAAAATGATAACGATAGATTACTAGGCGGCGACGGCAATGATACTCTTTATGGCGATGCTGGTGCAGATATTCTCATCGGACAAAATGATAACGACCGATTGCTGGGCGGAGATGATAATGATACTCTCTACGGAGGCTCCGGGTTAGATAAACTCCAAGGAGGAGACGGTAATGATACTCTCTATGGGGAATCGGATGCCGATGTTATGTTCGGGCAAAATGATAACGATAGATTACTAGGGGGCGACGGTAATGATACTCTCTATGGTGATGCTGGTGCAGATATTCTCATCGGACAAAATGATAACGACCGATTACTAGGCGGTGATGATGGCGACTTCTTGTATGGAGGGATCGGTGATGACACTCTGATTGGGCAGTCTGGAGCTGACGATCTTTTTGGCGAGGAGAATAATGACTTCCTGTATGGGGGAGATGGCAATGACACCCTAGATGGTGGAGCTCAGGACGATGTTCTTTTTGGAGATGATAATGATGATCGATTACTGGGCAAGGATGGCAATGACACTCTTAATGGGGGCTCAGGTTTAGATACTCTACAAGGGGGCAATGGCAATGATAATCTTAATGGCAACGCTGGTGCAGATGTGCTTTTTGGGCAAAATAATGACGACCGATTACTAGGGGGCGACGATAATGATACTCTCTATGGCGATGCTGGTGCGGATCTGCTTTTCGGGCAAAATAATGATGACAGATTACTAGGGGGAAATGGCAATGATACTCTCTATGGTGATGCTGGTGCGGATATTCTCATTGGACAAAATAATAATGACCGATTGTTGGGGGGCAATGATAATGATGCGCTCTATGGAGGCTCAGGTTTAGATACGCTCCAAGGGGGCAATGGCAATGATACCCTCTACGGGGAGTCCGATGCCGATGTGCTTTTTGGGCAAAATAACGATGATAGATTACTAGGAGGCGACGGCAATGATACCCTCTATGGTGACTCGGGTGCTGATGTTCTCATCGGTCAAAACAATAATGATAGGTTGCTTGGGGGCAATGGCAATGACACTCTCTTTGGTGAGTCTGGTGCTGACGTGCTTGTTGGGCAAAATAATAACGACAGCTTATTAGGTGGGGATGGAGCAGATACGCTTATTGGCGGTTTAGGGCTAGATCGTTTAGTGGGAGGCCCTGATAGCGATCGCTTTACCCTAGAATCTAATATTACGGCCGATCGGGTTATCATCGAAGACTTTGCCGATGGAACTGATTTGTTGGACTTGACTGGGGGTCTTGCTTTTGGTGACCTGACAATATCTCAAGTTGGAGCTGATACCAGTATTCTAGAAACTGCAACAACTCAAACCCTAGCTGTTCTTGAAGGAATTAATGCCGGTGATATTGATATGACTGATTTTATCTAGAATCTTTTTCTACAATGGGATATATTCTATAAAAATTAGTATATTGCTTGGAAAGATTCATGGGAAAACCAATACCAAAAGTTAAGCAACATCCTCTGTGGCAACGTCTGCAATGGATTGGTGACCCTGTCGGCTATATGGAAGAGGCAGTGGCAGATCATCCCGACCTGTTTGCTGCGGAGATCATCGGCTTTGGCAATAATTTGGTTTTTGTCAATCATCCTCAGGCGATTCAACAACTGCTAACAAGCGATCGCCGACAATTTGCGGCTTCAGGCAAAGAGAATGGTTTACTCAAACCCCTACTAGGGGAATATTCCATTACTATGCTGGATGGCGATCGCCACAAGAAACGAAGAAAGCTTTTATTACCACCTTTTCACCGCGAAAGAATGCCCGCCTATGGTCAATTAATCTGCGATTTGACTACTAAAATTTTCGATCAATTTACGCTGGATCAAGCCTTTACTGCCAGAAAAACCACTCAAGAGATTTCACTACAAGTTATACTCGAATCCGTTTACGGCCTACATAGTGGAGAGCGAGCTCAAAAGCTCAAAGGATTACTAAGTAAGCTATCTGATGTATTTAGCTCTCCTTTAACTTCAGCTTTTCTCTTTTTCCCTTGGTTACAAAAAGATTTGGGACCTTGGAGTCCTTGGGGCAATCTTTTAAGACAACAAAAAGCTATTAATAGTACTATTTACCAGGAATTGGCAGAACGCAGAGCCCATCCCGACGAAAAAAGGCAAGATATTTTATCTTTATTGATGTCAGCGCGGGATGAAGAAGAGCAGCCCTTAAGTGATATTGAATTACGAGATGAATTGATGACTTTGATGTTTGCCGGTCATGAAACCACTGCCACTGCAATGGCCTGGGCTTTGTATTGGATTCATTCTTTGCCCGAAGTAAAGCACAAGCTCTTGACTGAATTAGAGAGCTTGGGGGCAGATCCGGAGCCCATGGAGATTATGAAGTTGCCCTATCTCAATGCAGTCTGCCAAGAAACTTTAAGGATTTATCCCGTGGGAATGCTGACTTTTCCCCGAGTTGCTACTGAGAAGGTAGATTTATTGGGCTACGATATTCAGCCAGGGCAGATTCTCGTGGGGTGCATTTATTTAGCTCATCAAAGAGAAGATATCTATCCTGATGCCAAACAATTTCGACCAGAGCGTTTTCTCGAAAAACAATTTTCTCCCTACGAATTTATTACCTTTGGTGGTGGTGCGCGTCGTTGTATTGGCGAAGCTTTAGCTCAGTTTGAACTCAGGCTTGCGATCGCAACAATCCTATCGCGTTATGACTTGGCGCTAGCCGAAAATAATGAGGAAAAGCCCCAGCGTCGCGGGGTCACATTAGCTCCCGCCAATGAAGTGAGAATGATTTTTAAAGGTACTAATTATTAAAATTGTCGCTTTTTATTAAACTGGTTGTTAATTATAATTCACGAATAAGCTCATAATCTTGGGCAAAGCTTAAGAAGAAGGCTATAGTATTCTGTCAGGAGTAAATTATAAATTAGTAATCTGTTTGGCGAAAAAAATGGAGCAAGTAGATACCCAACAAATCACTCAAGATTTACTTGAAAAAGGACATAAGCTAAGAAAAGAATGCAAGCTAGATGAAGCTATATCAACATATAAACAAGGAATTAAAGTAGAGGCTCGCTCTCATGAATGCTATCATTTCATAGGAGAAGTATTAGCTCAAAAAGATCAACTAGAGCAAGCAATTAAATCCTACGAAAAATCTATTAAAATCAATCCCAATTATTGCTGGTCATATCATTGTTTGGGATTAGTTTACTTTTGGCAAGGTCAGTTAGATAAAGCGATAGCATACTCCCGTCTTTCTCTAGAAAAAGCCCCAAATATAGCAGTATTCTACTATCATTTAGGACTCTATTTAAAACGACAAGGAAACTTATATGAAGCTATTTATTGTTGTCAGAAAGCGATAGGCTTAGATCCTAATTTGGCACAAGCTCACCATATTTTGGGACAATGTTTAGCCAAAAAAAAGCAATGGAAACAGTCTTATGAAGCTTATATAAAAGCTCTGAAACTTGACTCAAATCTACCAAATCTTAGAAGAAATTTAGCAGATGTACAATTACAACTAAATACTAAAGAATCTTTGGAAGAATCCTTTAATAATTATCTTCAAGAAATAAAGCAACATCCAGACGAAACACAACTTTATCATAAAGCATTAGAAATAAAATCAGATCGGCCAGAAATATATGAACAATTAGCCGATGCTTTGGCAAGACAAAAAAGATTTGATGGAGCAATATGTTTTTACAAAATAGCACTCAACCTGAACCCAAATAAAATTGAAATTTATTCAAAGCTAGGGAACTTTTTAACGAAACAAAAAAGATTTGATGGGGCCATTGCTAATCTACGTAAAGTGACAGAAATAAAGCCACATTTTTCTTCTTATCACGCTTTGGGTTTAGCTTTAGAAAATAACAATCAAATTGAAGAAGCCATCCGGGCTTATCGTAATGCGATTAAAGAAAAGCCAGATTATTTTTGGTCTTATCGTCATTTAGGTTTAGCATTAGTAAAGCAAGGAGAATTAGAAGAAGCTATTAAAACTTTCCGCTATGCTGTAGAACTCAATCCAGATTATCACGGTACATATTTCGATCTAGGTAAAGCTTTAGAAAAAAAATCACAAATAATTTCCGATCAAAACAATCTTCAAAAATCCGAACAATATTTAGAAAGAGGAATACAATTACAAAAAAAAGGAAAATTGCAAGAAGCGACTGAATGTTACTTAGACGCTATTAGTAAAAAAATAAAAAACGCTAAGATTTACTATGAATTAGGAACTGTTTTTCAGCAACAGGGTAAATTAGATAAAGCGATTCAATATTGGTTTCAGTCTATTGAGATAGAGCCTACATTTGGACCAATATATCATAAGCTAATATGGTCTGAATTAAACGCAAGTCAGATAGAAAAAGCAATTTCTTGTTGTGATCAAGCAATTTTATCTTGCAAAGACAATGCAACTTTGCCGCTAATTTATACTACAGTAGCAGAACTTCTAACTAAACAAGGTCAGCTCAACAAGGCAAATAAATACTATCAAACTGCCCTTGAGAAGCAGGTTTTATTATCTAATCCACAAATATTATCTAACCTTAAAAGAGAACAAGAAAGAAAACCTCATTTTTTAGTAATTGGAGGCATGAAATGTGGGAGTACTTCTCTTTATACTTATTTATCTGAGCATCCTCAAATTATTCCAGCATTAAAAAAAGAAATCCATTTTTTTAACAGTTACTATGATAGAGGAATAGATTGGTATTCATCTCATTTTTTTCCAATTCTGAAAGAACAATCTTTTTTGACGGGAGAAGCTACTCCTTGTCTTAGTGAGTATGGAGTATGGTCAAAAATTGCTCAGCATTTTCCTGAGCTGAAACTAATTGTCGTATTAAGAAATCCTGTAGAACGGGCATATTCCCACTATAATCATACGGCTCAGTGGTTTGGAGCCCAACATTCATTTAAAGACTCAATTTTATCAGAATTAGAAAATACTCAATTAAGTAATTTGATCCTAGAAGATGAGACTGCGTATAGAAAAGTACAATCCTATTATATTTTATTAGGTTTGTATGTCTATTGGCTCAAAGAATGGATGAAGTTTTTTCCCAGAGAACAATTTTTGATTTTACGAAGTGAAGACTTATATACAAATCCTGCCAATACGATGAACAAAGTTTATAAATTTTTGAATATATCGAGTCATAAAAAATCTTTATATCAAAACACTTTTGCTGGTAAATATTTAGCAATGGATGAATCTTTACGTCATGCTCTTGTCGAATATTATCAACCTCATAATCAAAAACTAGAAGATTTTTTAGGCATGAATTTTAACTGGAATTGATAAACGCATATTTCATGACATGAACTGACGATAATTGATTCAATTGAAATTTAATATTATTTAAATATTGTTCGCCTAATATATAAATAATAGATAACTATAATGGAACGAGTCAAAACAAGGATTGTAACCTTAGATTTTTACTAAAAGTTGAATATTGTCAATCCCCATTCGTTATAAAAAAAGTGAATAACCTATGTCTACAACAATAAGTACGTCCACAACAGCAAGGTTAGAAGAAAAAATCGTCGAACTTGGTCCCTGGCATTTGAATGTTCAAGTGACTCCTGAAATTGGTACTTCCATTTACCGTGATGCTATTAAAAATGATCCTCAACATGCAGAAGCTTCCAGTAATGTTGCCTTTGTCGATCCTGGAGATAAATTTAAAAAACTCATGCAAAAAATATATCCTAATGGCCTAAAAGATAAACGGTTTTTGGATTGTGCTTGTAACTGTGGTGGTTACAGTTTTTGGGCAAAAGAATTAGGTGCATCAGAATGTTTTGGGTTTGATGTTCGCGAACATTGGATTAATCAAGCAAATTTTCTTCTGGAAAACCGCACTTTTCCCAATGAAAACGTCAATTTTGCTGTTCAAGATCTTTATGATCTGCAAAAGCAAAACTTAAAGCCATTTGATATCACTCTTTTCAAAGGTATTTTTTATCATTTGCCTGACCCTGTGTCTGGACTCAAGTTGGCCGCAGATCTCACGACAGAGTTACTTTATTTAGATACTGCAACACGGAGTAACTTCGACGACGGTGCATTAGTAATTGCCAATGAAAATAAAAATGCTCTAATGTCTGGGATGTACAATCTCAATTGGTTTCCTACTGGCCCTAAAGTTTTGATGAATATACTGCAATGGGCTGGATTTCAGGAGTTTCATCTTCTCTTTTGGCGTAAGGATACTCATGGAAATAGTTCAAGAACTAAGGTCAACCAAAATGTACGCAATGGGAGACTAGCATTGCTAGCTTCGAAGAAGCCAGGTCTTTTCGATGGCTTAGAAAAAGAAAGATCGGACAGAAGAGAACTGAAATTACAGCAAAAAGATTGAGATGAAGAAACACTAATTAAAGTGAAATATAAAAATTTCAAATAAGCTATGTTTTTTCTGATGAAAGTGAGGAAAAGTGAGAAAATAACTTTTCCTCATCTATATATATTGAATATCTCTATTATTTAAAACGCTAGTATCAACTCCAAATATATTGGCTATTAAATCGTTATCTTTATAAATTCTATTAGCAATAAAATCATAATCATTGCTAGATCCAAAAAGACGGAGCTTGTCTTGCCCAATTTGGAAATCGGTAATCAAAGCAAAATCATTATTGCCATTCTCTAAGTAAAAAGAATCTTCAACATCTCCTAAAACAAAAATATCTTTACCATTTCCACCAACTAGTCTATCCAAGCCATTAAATCCAGAAATTATATCATCGCCTTCACCACCAAAAATAGTGTCATTGCCAATATTGCCACTTAGCCGATCGCTTCCAATATCGCCCAAAATTCGATCATCGCCATCCCCTCCCAATACAGTGTCATCACCTTCACCACCAAAAATAGTGTCATTGCCAATATTGCCACTTAGCCGATCGCTTCC
>NZ_ALVZ01000098.1 GCF_000332055.1 Xenococcus sp. PCC 7305
GATTCTCAAGGTCGTGTGGTTGGAACTTGGGCTGATATCTTAAACAGAGCTAACCTAGGTTTCGAAGTAATGCACGAACGTAATGCGCATAACTTCCCCTTAGATTTGGCTTCTGGCGAATCTGCTCCTGTTGCTTTAACTGCTCCTGCTATCAATGGTTAATTCCTTGATTGCTTAGCAATTTAGCAATGAAGTTTAAATAAATAAAAAAACGTCTCTCTTAATTGGGGGGCGTTTTTTTATGGCCTTTTTTTCAAATTCAGTAATCATAATATCCTAGACTGAAGAAATATTAATGCCGAAAATTGAAGATTAAGAGAATGCCTAAATTTATTATGTGGGGCAGTTATTGTGAAGATGCCCTATCAAAACGAACTCCCTATCGCCAAGATCATTTGGATGGTCTTGCCAGTCAAAAACAACAAGGCATTTTAATGACATTAGGCCCGACAAAGGATAATAGTAAAGTCTTTGGTATTTATGAGGCTGCTACAGAAAAAGAAGTTCAAGACCTTGTGGAATCTGATCCCTATTGGAAAAATGGTATTTGGACAGAATATGAAATAAAAGAATGGATTCAGGCTTTTTAATAATAAAACTCTTTTATTAAGTCCAAGATATCCTTGACAAAGTCAGTCTACAACGTATTTTCCGATACAATAAACTAACATGATTTCCTTTGTGTGAATATTTAAATCATTATGACGACAAATACTCAAGATCAAGATAAAACATTAACGGCAATGAAAAACTTTGCCGAGCAATATGCCAAAAGGACTGACACCTACTTCTGTGTAGATCCTTCTGTCACGGCGGTAGTCATTGAAGGACTAGCCCGACATAAAGATGAATTGGGCGCACCGTTATGTCCTTGTCGTCACTATGAAGATAAAGAGGCAGAAGTGAAAAACGCTTTTTGGAATTGTCCTTGTGTACCAATGCGTGAGCGACATGACTGCCATTGCATGCTATTTATCACTCCTGATAACGAGTTTGCAGGAGAAGAGCAGGACATTGAAATGGAAGTTCTTCAAGAAGTTCGGGAAAGTATGAAATCTTAAAAAAGCTCTGATAGGTTGTGAGGAATTAGGGCAATAGGGAATTAGGGAGAATATTTGCCTAGTACTTCTCGTTTAAATATTAGATTTAAAAACTTAACAAGTTGGAATTTGGGGTTTTAGGGATTTGCAGTGCAACCCAGGTGATTTTTAATCGCCTAGGTAACGCGAGAATGGTAGCTAAATTTCACTAGTTCCCTAAATCCCTACATCCCTAAGCGAGAAGTAAGGATAAAATTGTTTCTTTAAGATGATCTTTGTAACAATGAGTTAAAAGGCAAGAATCAAGATCCTCTATGAATCAGATTGTTATCCACGATGCTAATCGCAAACAATGGCTAAAGTTTTCCCAACCTTCTCAGGTGATTCAAGCCAATTGTCTTGCTGAAGTATTGTCCCGATGGCAATTGGTGAATGAACTGGTTCAAAAGCATAAATTTTATGCAGTGGGTTTTATTAGTTATGAGGCTGCTGCCGCTTTCGATTCTTCTTTAGTGACACACCACAAAATTGCTTTTCCTTTGCTATGGTTCGGGCTATACAGCCGACCAGAAGCTATTGATTTACCAGAAGGTGCTGCCGATTTTACTCTTGATTGGCAATCTAAGATTAGTGAAGGATTCTATCATCGCGCGATCGCAAAGATCAAAGACTATATTGCCCAGGGCGACAGTTATCAGGTTAATTACACGATCAAGTTACTTGCTGAGTTTGCCGGTTCACCTTGGGAATATTTTCTGCAGTTGGTCAAAGCACAACAAGCAGATTATGCAGCCTATCTAGATCTAGAAGACTGGGCAATTTGTTCAGCTTCTCCTGAATTATTTTTCAGTTGCGATCGCGATTTGGTGACAACTCGCCCGATGAAAGGAACAGTGGCGAGAGGCTACAGTTGCGATCGCGATTTAGCGTTGGCTCAATGGTTGCATACTTCAGAAAAGAATCGGGCAGAAAATGTGATGATCGTGGATATGATTCGCAACGATCTAGCCAAGATAGCCCAACTCAATAGCATTAAAGTTACTAATTTATTCCAAGTAGAAAAATATCCGACTTTATGGCAAATGACTTCAACTGTTACTGCCAAAACTAAAGCGCCTATCACAGATATTATGTCGGCAATGTTTCCTTGTGCTTCTATTACGGGAGCTCCTAAATCTCGCACCATGGAAATTATCCGTGAACTAGAAACTCAACCTCGAAATATTTATACAGGAACAATTGGCTTTATTACTCCTAATAATCAGGCTCAGTTTAATGTAGCAATTCGCACTGTAGCAATTAATAAAAAAACGAACCATGCTGAATATGGAGTGGGTGGTGGCATTGTGTGGGATTCTATTAGTCATCAGGAATATCAAGAATGTCAGATAAAATCACAGGTTTTAACCAGAAAATATCCAAGTTTTGACCTATTAGAAACAATTCTCTGGACAGCTCATGAAGGATATTTTTTGCTCAATTATCATTTGCAAAGATTAGAAAATTCTGCTAGTTATTTTAACTTTGAACTAGATTTACCCGCGATCGATAAAAAATTACAATTATTGGCAAATTCTCTGGCTGACAAGCCCCATAAGGTTAGATTAATAGTAACAAAAAAAGGTCAGATTAAATGCGAAGCAATTCCATTATCTTTGAGCAAGTTATCATTATCTCAACC
The DNA here is from genome assembly GCF_000332055.1 of Xenococcus sp. PCC 7305. GTDB lineage: Bacteria > Cyanobacteriota > Cyanobacteriia > Cyanobacteriales > Xenococcaceae > Xenococcus. The sequence goes on from NZ_ALVZ01000098.1 coordinate 2,722, forward strand.
TGTGAAGTTATGCCTAGCCGATGCAGCGATAGATATTCACAATCCCTTCGTATATCATAAAACAACTAACAGAAAAGTTTATAACAATACTTTAAAATTGTATCCAGATTATGATGATGTAATTCTCTGGAATGAAAGACAAGAAATCACAGAAACCTGCATCGCAAATATTGTAGTTAAAATTAATGGTCAATTATTAACTCCTCCTGTAGAGTCTGGTCTATTAGCAGGAACCTTTCGTGCTCACTTATTAGCAGATAAGAAAATAACCGAAGCAGTAATTAGAAAACAAGATTTACTGCAATGTGAAAATATTTATGTAATTAACTCTGTAAGAAAATGGCAAACTGTAAATCTTAAAAAGGATGAAGGATAAGGGATGAGGGACCTTAAAAGGGATGAGGGATGAGGGATGAGGGATGAGGAAAAAGAAATAGTGATTTTATTTGCACTAACTCATATTAAAGCCACCTATTAAAACCGTGAATTCTCTATTCAAGCTGGAAGATGAATAAAGAAATTTATAATTTTAGGGCGTCATGACTAAGGGTTTGTTAACCTCAATAGGATGGAGATAATTAAAGCAAATTTATATGCAACAAGCTGTATATCGGATATTAGATGCTAATTTAGATCGAGCGCGGGAAGGGCTCCGAATTATTGAGGAATGGTGTCGTTTTGGCTTAAATAACACCGATCTTACAGAAGAATGCAAGAAAATACGTCAGGAATTGGCGCAACTCCATACAGCAGAAATTCGCCAGGCCAGAAATACCCCCGAAGATGTGGGAACAGATTTATCTCATCCTCAAGAGGAAACGAGAATCAGTATTGAAGCTTTACTGCAAGCAAATATCTGTAGGGTTCAAGAGGCTTTGCGAGTATTAGAAGAATATGGCAAATTGTATCAAACCCAGATGGGAGTGATTTGTAAACAGATCCGCTACCGTGTTTACGCCATAGAAAGTTATCTCTTAAATCAGAGTCACCTGCAATTGCTCGAAGACTCTCATCTATATTTGGTCACTTCTCCTACAGAGGATTTGTTGGACGCGGTGGAGGCAGCTCTGCAAGGTGGTTTAACTCTGGTTCAATATCGTGACAAAGAAATTGACGATAATATCCGTTTAGCCAAGGCAGAACAGTTATGCCAATTATGTCATCAATATGGTGCTTTATTTATTGTTAACGATCGCGTTGATATTGCCCAAGCTGTAGACGCTGATGGAGTTCATTTGGGGCAACAAGATATTCCTATTGAACTAGCCAGAGAAGTTCTGGGCTTTCAGAAAATTATCGGTCGCTCTACGACTAATCCTGATGAAATGGCAGCCGCGATCGCCCAAGGAGCAGATTACATCGGAGTCGGGCCCGTTTATGCCACTCCTACCAAACCTGATAAAAAGCCTGCGGGCTTAGAATATCTAAAATATGCAGCGGCCAATTGTCCGATTCCCTGGTATGCGATCGGCGGGATTGATGTTTCCAATTTACATGAAGTTTTAAGCACTGGGGCAACAAGAGTTGCTGTAGTTCGCGCTATCATGCAAGCGGATAATCCTCGCTCAGTTGTCCGCCATTTTATAGCTCAATTATGATTGTGAAGGCAGAGGGCAGCGGTGAGACCCCGCGCCGCCGTCAGGCGCAAGGGAACGCTCACCAAGAGAGAGGGCAGAGGGCAGAAAAGAATTAATGTTAAATACTATATGTTAAATGAATAATATTACTTTAAAAGTTAATGGTGAATCGCATACCTGTGATGCGCCGATCACCTTGCCAGAACTATTGATACAAATTAACCTTAATCCTCGTTTAGTTGCAGTCGAATATAACGGAGAAATCTTGCATCGTCAATTTTGGACAGAAACTCAATTGCAAAATAGCGATCGCCTAGAGATTGTCACTATAGTTGGTGGTGGCTAAGTTTTCACCTCGAAATGCATGGTCTAACAATGTAACAATACAGATAAATTTCCAGTAAAATTATCTTTTGAGACTTTGCTTGAAGTTCAAAACCACAGAAAACTTAGAGGAGTAAATAATAATGTCCCTTGGCACGTCCACCATCAAAAAAGAATCAACTTCCACCGTTCGCAAACATCCTCCACGCTATAAGGTCTTGCTGCATAATGACGATTTCAACTCCATGGAACATGTGGTACAGACTCTAATGACCACAGTGGGAGGAATGACCCAACCTCAAGCCGTAAGTATCATGATGGAAGCCCACACAAATGGCATGGCCTTGGTCATTACTTGCGCCCTCGAACATGCAGAGTTTTATTGTGAGACATTACGTAGCCATGGTCTAAGTAGCACTATCGAACCAGACGATTAAATTAATACAGTTGTGGATGCCGAACTCGTTTCCAGACGTTAATTGAGCAGCAAACGCGCTAAACTTTAGGACAGAGGTTTCCATGCCCTGACAAAAACTAAGTTTAAGCTCTTGAGGAGATAGTTTATCGATGCCTTCTACTAACTTCAAAGATTACTACAACATTCTCGGTGTCAGTAGAAGTTCTAGTGGTGATGACATCAAGAAAAAATTTCGTAAGTTAGCGCTCAAATATCACCCCGATCGCAATCCTGGAGACAAGAAGGCAGAGGCCCGATTTAAGGAAATTACCGAAGCTTACGAAGTTCTGGGAGATGCAGAGAAGCGGCAAAAATATGACCAATTCGGCAAATATTGGCAACAAGCAGGCAGTTCCGCCTCTGGTGCTAGAGGTGTGAATTTTGATGGTGTTGATTTTAGCCAATATGGCAATTTTGAAGAATTTATTAATGAGCTTTTAGGTCGAATTTCTACTCCGGGGAATACCAGAAGTAGCAGAAGTTCCTATAATACTCGCAGCTACAATACCGGTGCTGGAGCAGGTAATCCTTTTGGTGATTTTGGTGGTGGGTTTGGCAATCAAAACACCGCACCCGTAGACCGCGAAGCTGTCCTGTCTCTAACTTTTTCAGAAGCTTTTCGAGGGGTGACCAAGCGTCTTAATTTGGGAAATGAGTCGGTAGAGGTGCGGATTCCCCCAGGCGCCAAGCCAGGAAGTAAAATTCGGGTTAAGGGCAAGGGAAGACTCGATCCGTATAGTAAGCGGCAAGGGGATCTATATCTCAAAGTTGATTTACAATCCCATTTTTTCTTCCATTTTGAGGGTGATAATTTGACTTGCGAAGTTCCTATAACTCCTGATGAGGCTGTTTTGGGGGCTACTATTGATGTGCCAACTCCTGATGGGATGGTGCAAATGAAAGTTCCCCCCGGAATTCGTCATGGGCAAACTTTAAGGCTCAGGGGAAAGGGTTGGTCTTTGCCTAAAGGTGGTAGAGGGGATCAGTTGGTGAAGGTCGCGATCGCGATTCCTAAAAATTTGACTGCTAAGGAAAAGGAATTTTACGAGAAAATCCGTGCTCAACGCAAGGAAGATCCTCGGAGTCATTTACAGAAAACTCGGCTTTAGTGAGGAGAAGGAGAAATCTATGCCTGAGCTTGAAGAATCTGCTCTAAGAGCTAGAAACAATTTGTTGGCTATGTTTTTGGTGCATATTGTCTTGGATGCTATTCTCGTCGCTGTTGCTAAGGACTTATGGGCTATTGGTCGAATTTTGATAACAATTGTAATTATGTATTTTGTGCTCCAAGGGCGCAAATGGGCGAAATGGACTCTATTAGGGATTTTGAGTTTTCTGATTGTTGCTCTTGTGGCGTTGGTTATTGCTCTATATTCTAAGCTTTCTACTTTTCTGATCTTTGGAAGCTTGGTTTTGGTAGTTCTGAGTGCGGTTATTGTGATTTATCTCGTTCGTAGCAAGAATTTGAATCGTTATTTTTCTGAGTACAAACTTTACTAGTTCTGAATAGGGACTTAGGGATTTGGGGATTTGGGGATTTGGGGATCTAGGGAAAAGCCTATTACTTCGTTGTTCAACTTGGGAAATTTAATCAAAAGGAAAATTCGTCGAACTGACGTTCCATTAAGTTAAATTTCTACTGGAGTCAACAAGCTATTTTCTTAATTTACACTGAATTTATAATCTTCCATTCTCAGGATATACATGGTGACGGGCGATCGCGATATCAATATGGATCAGGGCAATTATAATGAGCGAGTTGAGAGAAACGTTATCCATGCTCAACAAGTAAATGTTATAGAGAATAATTATGTTCCTGAAAAGCCAGATATCACTGGTGAGAAGTCATCTATTGGTAAAAGATTGGTTTTTGCGATCGCAGGAAGTATTGATGAAGTCGATCAATCCAAGTTAAAAGTTATTGCTGCGCTCTTACAGGATATTTCTGGAGATACTTCGATAAAAATAATTGACGCGGAAGAAGGTAGTATCAAACTGATTCTTGATGGTTCTCCAGAAGGTCTTAAAAGGCTGAAGGAGCTATTTGAATCAGGTGAGCTAACCGAAATAGACGGAGTTCCTGTAGAGTATGTTCATTTTTTAGATACAGAGATTGCAAATAATGATGCAAATATAGAGGCCGAGCGAAAATCTCGTTTAGTTAAAGAAATTAGAACAAAATATATACCTCATCGAAACCTGAGAGGTGCCAACCTGAGAGGTGCCGACCTGAGTAGTGCCAACCTGATTAATGCCGACCTGAGAAGTGCCCACCTGAGCAGTGCCCACCTGAGTTTTGCCAACCTGAGTAGTGCCAACCTGATTCTTGCCAATCTTAATAATGCCTACCTGATTCGTGCCTACCTGATTGGTGCCAACCTGAGTAATGCCGACCTGAGTGATGCCGAACTGAGTAGTGCCGACCTGAGTAATGCCGACCTGAGTGATGCCGACCTGAGTAATGCCAAGTTGAAAAATACAAAAATTAATGAAAAGACAAAACTTGATGATAAATGGCTTAAAGTTTGGGAAATTGTTAATCGAGGTGGTCAAGATCAAGACCTGAGTAATATTGATCTGAGTAGTTGTTATCTAAGAAATGCTGATTTAAGTGGTGCTAGATTAGTTAAAACTAACTTGAATTCTAGCCAGTTAAATAATGCAAACTTAAGTGGGGCCAATCTAATCGGTGCAAACTTAAATAATGCTCAATTATTAAAAGCTAACTTAACTGATGCAGATTTAAGTGGAGCTCATGTTGAAAATACTCGCTTTGGTTATAACGCAGGTATTTCAGGAGCTTTGAAGCGAGATCTTATCGCACGAGGAGCAATTTTTGAGGATTCTCCAGGCGATCGCGCAGAAGTTTTAACTCCCGTCTCATAGTTCAGGGCGATCACTCTTATTGTAAATCTCCAAAATCACGCAATTAGGTTCATGACTGCTGAGAGCTTTCATTATTGTTGATTTGATGAATCATATAAGTTCTCAAAACATCATTAATTAAAGTTTGATAACCGCGAATTTCTGGATTATTTTTTGCTGTTTCGCGAAACCATTTAAGAGTCTCAGCATCAACTCGTATTGATATAGCTTCTGTTGCTGAATTTCTTTTAACCAATTTGGCGTTTTGAAAAAAGCCTTCATCCAATGGTGGAATGTCAGAATAATCAATATCTTCGTCAGACATCTCTACCAATTTTTTTTCTCTTTCTTCCAAAGACATATCAGGACTAAATTGATTGTTGCTCATATGCTCTCCTTTCTCGTTTGTTCGCTCTTCTGGCTGAAATGAGCCTGGTCTTTTTATCTCTATTAGTATGAACAACTACGACAATAATTACTTTTTGCTGAGTTGTTAATGGCAACTGTCCGATGGAAATTTCTCTAATTTCTCCATAGCTAAAGCGGTCATCTTCATAAGTTAGAAGATAAGGGTCTTTAAAAACTCGCTTTGCTTGTTGAAAGTCAACACCGTGTTTAGTGATATTACTTTGATTTTTCTTTTCATCCCATTCAAACTCCATAAGTCAAATATACGAATTTGTATATACAAAAGCAAGAGACTATTTGGAGGCTAAATTCAAAAAAGGCGATCGCGCTTATTGTGTGGAAATAATATCTTAGTTTACACTGATTCCATTTCCAAAGCTTTTTGCAAAGTTTGTCTAACAAATTCTTGCCAATTTTCTTTCTGTTTAATCTTGGCAATTAGAGAAGGTGGAACGTGCACATTCATTTGGGCTGTACAAGACTCTTCTCTTTCCGTTGTGAAAGGCTTAAGGTTTTCTAGTTTTGGGTTCTTGTTTGCCATAGCGTTTTAGATCTTAATTTTCTTTATTATTCACTGTCAAATAATGATATCTAAGCTTCTACTTTAATTTGACCTTTCTTAATTTGGTCAAGAACAGTTTCAATATAATTACTCATAGAGCGGTTTTTCTTTTTTGCTTCGCGAGCAACCCATTCTTTGAGATCGTTGTCTAGATAAAGCGAGATTCTAGTTTTGTCTGTTGTCAAAATCATCTTCCTAACTCTTATCTAGCATTATCCTTAATCACATTCAAACTTAGGTAGCATTGTTTATCTTTGTTTTGAACTATAGTAATGCTACTATGGATAAAATAAGAGGTGATTTTGTCGATCAACGCTTATTATTTTTGGCGTTGCTGATTTAAAACATGAAAGAATTTTTGACTAATCTTCTTTGCTTCTTTCTTTGCGTCTTTGCGCCTTTGCGCGAAACGAATTCATATCTGGATTCAGCAACGCCTTATTTTTATTTATTACTTTCGCGCAGCAGCACTAGCTTACGTCCTCAGTGTTCAATTCATTCAAATACTTATCAATAGCATCTCTAATCACATCTGGAATGCTACATTTCTGTTCCTCTGCCAGTGCCTTAAGTTGATTCTTCATTTTAGGATGCATCAAAACCTTAACCTGTTCCGATAGCGGTTCATCTCGACCGTAATAGAATTTGTATTTAGTTCCAAAATCGGGATTACCACGTTTCGACATTTTAAAGCACTTATCTTATTGGTTTTGCCCTTATCACTTGGAGTTATATGAAGAAATATTAAATGAGCTGTAACAGAAAGGTACTTCGCTGTTATCGTGATAATTAAGACTTTTTAGCGATCGCACCTAATTCCTGGCAGAATTTGTCTTTGCGATCGCCGCACACTAAATCACGGCAAAACCATGACTAATATAAATTCAAATATAAACCAAAAACTCTTCCTCAGACAACCTTCGCAACAAATCCTCAGATCGGGACAAAAAGTTTATCTCTATGGCGACACCAGATTTGCCGGAACCTTAATTCATCCCGTAGAGCGAACCCATCCCCCTCGATGGACAGTAGAATTGGAGCGAGGTGGTTATGATTCTGCTACTATCCAAGACATTACACCTCTTAATCCCATATTTCTCGAACCAGATGCGAATATTCCCTTCAGCGACGAACCAGAAATCACAGCAGTCAATAACCAACAGATTACCTTCAACTCACAACTAGAAGCAGAAAATAACAAACTTCGAGAACAAATTCAAAAACTCGAACAAGAAAACAAACAACTCAATAAAGAACTAAGCAAAACTAAAGATATCATCCGTCGTGCCAAAGATATCTCTCCCCTCAAAAGAATTAGCTTACGTCGTGTGAGCAGATTAGCGCATGATGCTTGTATGGACGTACAAAAAGTTGCGGGGGGCTGGATGCTGAAAATGGGGAAATTAGCTCGCAAATTCCGCCGTTTAGTAGATATTTGGGAAATCCTATCCCAAGATGATTGGAGCTTGAGCGATGTTATGGCAGAAGACAAACTAACTCCCCTAGATCAAATTAAACTACCCTGTCGCAAAAAAGTGCCTAATCATTTTGCCAAAATGCCCAAACAGCCATTCCCGATCACTCGCGAAGACATGTTAGTCCAGCGCGAACTATTATCCTTGCGATATTCTTAGTAGACATGTGCGTAAATACAACCCCAAAAATTAACTCGCTTTGAAAGTTTTTGTATAGAATGAGAAAGCTATACAAATCAACATTCAACCCAGATTATGACAACTGCTGCGCCAGCAAAAACAGAATACGAAGCTGTGATTGGGCTCGAAACCCATTGTCAACTCAACACCGAAACGAAAATCTTCAGTAGCGAATCCACCAAATTTGATCCTGATAACCCCAATACGAATGTCTCTCCGATTTGTCTCGGCTATCCTGGAGTGCTGCCTGTCCTCAACGAAAAAGTCCTTGAATATGCAGTCAAAGCTTGTTTAGCTATCAATTGTCAGGTTGCCCCCTATAGTAAATTTGATCGCAAACAATATTTTTATCCAGATTTACCCAAAAATTATCAAATCTCTCAGTTCGATCTGCCCATTGGAGAACATGGCTGGATCGAAATTGAAATTGCCGAGAACCCCAAAGCCGAACCAATTCGCAAAAAAATCGGCATCACTCGTTTACATATGGAAGAAGATGCCGGGAAACTTAATCATGGGGGTAGCGATCGCCTTGATGGTTCAACCTATTCTCTCGTGGATTTTAACCGTGCAGGCATCCCTCTAGTCGAGATTGTTTCCGAGCCAGATCTGCGAACAGGCAAAGAAGCAGCTGAATATGCTCAAGAATTGCGGCGGATTATGCTTTACTTGGGAATTAGTGATGGCAAGATGCAAGAAGGCTCTTTGCGTTGTGATGTCAATATTTCCGTCCGTCCTGTAGGTCAAAAAGAATTTGGCACAAAAGTCGAGATCAAGAATATGAACTCCTTTAGTGCGATTCAAAAAGCGATCGATTATGAAATCGAAAGACAAGTCGAAGCGATCGCCAATGATGAGCCAATCTACCAAGAAACCCGCCTCTGGGATGAGGGAAGCCAACGCACCAAAAGTATGCGCCTAAAAGAAGGGTCTAGTGATTATCGCTATTTCCCCGAACCCGATTTACCGCCGATTGAAGTTTCTCCTGAACAATTAGAAACTTGGAAAGCCGAATTACCAGAACTTCCGATCGCCAAACGTCATCGTTATCAGGCTGATTATGGTTTGTCTGCCTACGACATCAGAATCTTAACTGACGATCGCGCCCTAGCCGAATATTTTGAAGCTGCGATCTCAACTGGGGTGGATGGGAAACAAGTTGCCAATTGGTTAATTGGCGATATTGCGGCCTATCTCAAGAACAATAACCTCAAAATTGACGAAATAGCCTTAAAACCAGAAATTCTTGCTGAACTGGTTGGTTTAATTTCTAAAGGAACAATTAGCGGCAAAATTGCGAAAGACATCTTACCTGAATTACTCACCAAAGGTGGTTCAGCCAAAGAATTAGTAGAGAAGAAAGGTTTGATTCAAATTTCTGACACCGGGGAAATTGAAAAAATTATTGATGAAGTTTTAGCGGCCCATCCCGATGAATTAGAAAAATTCCGCAATGGCAAAACTAAACTTAGAGGATTCTTTGTCGGACAAGTAATGAAAAAATCTGGAGGCAAAGCTGATCCTAAGTTGACTAATCAGCTCCTAGGCAAGAAATTGCAAGGCTGAAACAGTTATCAGTTATCAGTTATCAGTTATCAGTTTTAGATGGTTTATAAACTGCCAGAATGGCGATCGCATTTGGCTGGGGCACTGCATCGCAGTCGAGCCAAACCTCATAGTCGCTACTTCCAATTAGCCACTGTTAGCCCCGAAGGACTGCCGAAAAATCGCACAGTAGTTTTTCGGGGATTTCTCCAATCCAGCAATCAAATCCAAATTATTACCGACTCTCGCAGCGATAAAGTCTCTCAAATCGCCCAGCAACCTGCAGGGGAAATCTGCTGGTATTTTTCCAAAACCAGGGAGCAATTTCGCTTTTCGGGAAATCTACTTTTAATTGATTATCAAAACAATAACTCAGAGCTCATCGATGCGCGCCAAGCCGCTTGGCAAAAAATTTCTGATAATGCGCGATCGCAATTTGCCTGGCCAAAACCAGGTACAACGAGAACAGACAATTTGAATCTCTTCGCTCCTGAAATACCTTCAGATCAAGAGCCTCTTAGTACTTTCTGTTTGCTATTGTTTACTCCCCACCAAGTAGACCATCTGCAATTGCGAGGGGAACCACAAAATCGCTGTCTGTACCATTTGCAATCTAATGGGGATTGGACAATAGAACATATCAATCCATAAACGCCAAGACCCACCCCGTTACTAAATGAGTCATGCCAGACAAAGCGCTAGCAATCTTCTCTTTAGAACAACAAAGTGGGTGAGATCGGAGAAGAGTGGAAAACGTCCCCGACCCTGTTATACTTATCTCGTGTTGATAATTACTGAACTTTCAAAACCCGCTGTTGGCAGTTGCAACAGTTTTCTTGTCGGCCTTGTCTGCGATCTCTAGAGACTGTAGACTGGGGAAAAGGAAATGATTTTCTTCAACATACTGTGCCCCAAACAGACCTTTTTCCGCCCAAAAATAACGGTCCGTCGTGTGCTCGTTCCTTCTAACTATCAAAAGCGCAGGGGGGACGATTCCAGTGGAAGCTATATGCTTGCGGGCTGCGGTTACGGGTTTATCTTCGCCACTTTCGATATTATAATAAGGGACTAGTTCTAATATCTTGCGTCCTTCTTGGCGACGGCGACTCTTGCGTTTGCGTTTTCTTGCCAACCCAGTGACCTCCTATTTATGTTTAATAATTACTGTAATCTTAGTTACAAAACCTGCGTAGATTGTAGCGTAATTGTCAAATAAAATCAAGCACTTGGGGTTAGTAATTACTAACGAATATCTAACTTAGAGCGCATTTGAATTCTGATAATTAGAACTGATTGCAAGCTACTCTCTGTTTATAGCAATCACAAAAAAATTAATTAAGTATTTCTGTTGAATAATGTCCCATTCCTATGCTGTTGCAAGTGCAGAATTTACAACCTTGTGCGAATCTCAAATAAGGTTGTTAACCCAATCATTGGGAGCTATTTGGAGTGTTGTCTATTTGACGGAGGAACAAATAGACAGTCCAGAAACGAATTTACTGCCTTTTTTCGTTTATCCTCAGAATAAGCTTAATTTACCACAACAGCTTCCAGGCCAGGATTTCCCCGCGATTTGGCGGCAAGTGACCTCGCTAAATAATAATGCTTCTATCTTGCTACCGGAGTTGGCAATAGCAGACAATCATGAATCCTCACAATTGGCAGAGATCAATTTGGCAACGAAAAAATTGATCGTTCCTTTGATCTATGAGGACGTGGCTCTAGGTCTTTTGGTAACTAGAAGAGAAGATCGCAATTGGACAAAAATAGAGTTGCAACAAGTAGAGGACATTGCCCAATCTTTGGCGATCGCAAGATTCTTGGAGCGTCAATCGCAATGGTATCGAGAACAGCTAAGCAAACAGGAAAATCTCTTTAATTGGGAACAAGATCGTACCGATGATCTGTTGCATCAATTGCGCAATCCTCTCACAGCGCTGCGAACCTTTAGCAAATTATTGTTAAAGCGTTTTGTGTCCAATTCCCGCGAACATTCTATTGCCGACAGTATTCTTAGAGAGAGCGATCATTTGGCAAATTTATTACAACAATTTGAAGCCGAACTAGAACAAGAAACAGCGGAAACCCTTCCTTTAACCTTAAGCACGACCTCAGTCCGACTAGCAGAAGAGCAAGCAAACACTCAAACCAATTTTTTGTTGCCAGGAAAAAATGACTTAGATATTGTGAGTTTGCCAAATATTCTGAACCCCTTGCTAATTTCGGCTAAAGCGATCGCAAAAGCCAAAAAAATTGAACTAGCTTCAAAGATTCCCGACAGTTTGCCCCAAGTTTATGGAGAGGCTAAAGCATTAACCGAAATATTCAATAATTTAATTGATAATGCCATTAAATATACTCCCTCCTCAGGCCAAGTAAATATAGCAATAGCGATTAAAAGCGAGTTATTGGGGGTTTTGATTAGTGATACTGGTTATGGCATTCCCCTACAAGATCAAGAGCATATTTTCGAACGGCATTATCGAGGAGTTCAAGCCGAAGGAGAGATTCCTGGTACTGGCCTAGGTCTGGCGATCGCGAAAAAATTAGTCATGCAAATGCAGGGCAAGATTGAGCTTATTAGCCCCAACAATCTCTCAAAAGATCCTCAGCTTCCCGGTACAACTTTTATCGTCTGGCTGAAGACAGTGAAGAGTAAGCATTAATCATTAATCATTGTTACTTGGCTATTTGTCATCAAAAATATTAAGATTTGTTAAAAAGCCTGGATAATATAATGAAAATCTTAAAAGAGTATAGTTCTGCCTTAATGAATCCTAAACTGGCATCGACGGGGGTGAAAGTGGCGATCGTTGTCGGCTCGGTTTTATTTACTATTAATCATGGGAATGCTGTGGTCAAAGGACAAATGACTCGCGATCGCTGGTTGTCGGGTTTGTTGACTTATATAGTTCCCTATATGGTGAATATTCATGGTCAGTTTATTAGCAAGTCCAAAAAATTGAAAATTGAAGATTACTTGCCCGAACAGAAGGGACAATTAAACATTGCCGCCTTTCAAAAAGATTCTGCTTTACATGTTAATAAACAATAACTATTAAAATCACTATGAGAAAAATATACTTTTTGCTTCCTGGAACAAAAGGTAAATTTGGTGGTGGGGGACTTTGGGCTGAGTTAAAAACGATTAACTTAGCAAGTCAAATCTGTAAGACCGAAATCGTTACCTATCGCCAAAAAGAAAGTGATTATATTTTTCTCACAGATCTTTTGCAACAAGATAATTTACAGGACTTTATTTTTGTGGTTAGTTGGGGATTTGATGTTCCTCAACTTATCGGTAAATTACGCGATTATAATATTATTTATCACGCTCATAGTGCAGGCTATGGGTTTGATTTACCAGCAAATATTCCGGTTATTACCGTTAGTCGTAACTCGATGGGTTACTGGGGCCAGAGATCTCCTAATAGTTTAATTTTTTATTTACCTAATCAAATTGGTCAAGAATTTTATAATCAACAAATCTCTAGAGATATTGATGTTTTAGTGCAAACCCGTAAGTTGTCTCAATATGTCCGAGAAAAATTAATCCCTACCTTACAATCTTATTGTCATGTCAAAATCATTGATGGCTATGTAGAAGATTTGGCAGGCTTATTTAATCGCAGCAAAATCTATCTTTATGACTCGGCAGAATATTGGGGGGTAAGCGGCGTTACAGAAGGTTTTGGCTTACCGCCATTGGAAGCATTAGCATGTGGATGTCAAATATTTTCTAGTGTTAATCACGGCTTGGCTGATTATCTAGATCCTGGCTTTAATTGCCATAAGATTGGCTGTTATTCTCTAGAATATGACTTGCTGAGAATCCTACAAGTTATTAAGTCGGACAATTTGCAACCAGTTCCTGCTGCGTTTTTTGAGCAGTACCAGGAAAATAACTTATTACCAAGATTAGAAGTTATATTACAAGAAATCAATCAGTTTTTTGATTTTAAGTTGCAGCATAAATCTCCCATTCCAAGTTTAACTAACTGGCGAATTCGTCAATTATGGGTACAAAGATATCTAGGGAAAATTAGGAATAAATTGAAAATTTAATTTTACTATTGGCTTTGGTTTCAAATGATATGAGAAAAAAATCATTTTCCAGAAGACGTAATCCCTTTTATCAGCTCATTCCCTGGCTGGGAATTCTTGCTATGCTAACTTGGGCAATTTTGCTGCTTAAATATGCAATAACTGGGCAATACAAGTTACTAATTCATCCTAATTATTTTCTCTTGATGTTAGCAAGTAGCATTTGTTTATTGTTGCTTGTTTTCTTTCGAGGTTTGTCACTGATAAATTCTCCAAAAAATCCCTCAGAGAAAAATGACCATATCACTTTATTTCCTCCTGGTTTCGGAAGCATTCTATTATTGACAGTTGCGATCGCAGGCTTGATAATTCCTCCCAATGTTTTAACCAGCGCAACTGCTCTCCAAAGGGGCGTTACCGAGACTTTACCCGCTACCCATGCTCAACCCCAAGCCTTTATCACTAACACTAAACCAGAAGAGCGATCGCTTATCGATTGGGTAAGAACCCTAAATGCCTATCCTGAACCCGATGCCTATCAAGGACTGCCAGCTAATATTACTGGATTTGTAGTCGAGCTCCCAGAACTCCCTGATAACTATTTTCTGTTATCTCGTTTTATTATTACTTGTTGCGCCATAGATGCTTCGCCGATTGGGATTCCTGTTCAATTAGATGCTATTCAAGAAAGATATCCTCCCGACACCTGGTTGGAAGTTACAGGAAAGATGAAAACTGCTACGGTTGCGATTCGAGATCGCACTGATCAGATTAGGGAAAGACGTCAGTTAGTTGTTGCGGCGACTTCTATTAAGACAATTCCGACACCTCCTGATCCCTATGCATATTAGACTTATTGATAATGATAACGACAGGTTAATAAATCTATTTGCTTTTCACTAACACGATAGATTAATCGGTGTTCGAGGTCGATTCTTCGCGACCAGGTGTCAGAATCCAGATATTTTAAAGGTTCTGGTTTACCAATTCCTTGAAATGGCTCGATTGTAATAGCTGTAATCAGATCTAAAATTTTGCCAGCTTTTTTTTTATCTTGTCGAAACCACCAAGCTAAATCCTCCTTAAACTGAGTACTAAAACCAAGACCACGTTGAATTATGACTATTTCTAGTTTTTGCTCACGCTTTTTCTTGCTCAATGCCTAATTCCTCGCATAATTCTTCTAGGCTTTGGGGCTGGATATTGCCAGTTTTGGAGTCAGATAAAGCCGCAAATAACCGAGATGAATTAGTTGGAGAACGCAATAGATGAACTGTTTCTACAAGATTTCTTAATTCTGATTCGGCAATTAAAGCCACATTCTCATTTTCTCGACAATTAATAATTACAACTTCTTGATCTTCCACTACTTTTTTGAGTAACTGGAAAAAATTCTTTCTCGCGTTGGTTGGAGTTTCTGTATTAGTGGATAACATAATCTAATGTACGTAACTATGTACATTATGACATAACAATAAAGATACAAATGACTATCTCTAGTTTTTGTTCCTTATTTAAAGCGAAGGCAGAAGTAGATTCATCCTTCTGCCCTCTCTCTTGGTGAGCGTTCCCTTGCGCCACCTACCCCTAACCCCTTCCTACAGGAAGGGGAACAATATAGTCTCTCCTTTCAGGAGAGATTTAGAGAGGTTCGGCGCGGGGTCTC
>NZ_ALVZ01000099.1 GCF_000332055.1 Xenococcus sp. PCC 7305
GCGATCGCCATCTGACAACAAATAAATCAAATTGATTTATTGCTGTGGCAGTGGGAGTTCTAATACGAAACTTGAAGCATCAAGCTGAGCAATTTGCTCATCATCATAAATTTCAATATTTAAGATATCCCCAGGCAGAAAGATAGTCGGATTATTAGTAGTGTCAAAAATAATTTCTACCGTTCCGTTCCCATAGTCAGAATAATCTTGATAAAGTATTTCCTCACCGTTTAGATAAAAAGAGCAATCAAACGCACCCTCAAGATCATCGTAGTAAATATCAAAATAAATTGCGTCTAATATCGTGGGGCGCTGGAAATCCAAAAACTCCATCTCAATATAAGGATCAGGATAGTCAAAAGATACTGAATAGTTAGCTGATTGAGTAAAGAGTGAAGGATCTAAATTAGGAACATCAGGAACAACATATTCCGTCACCACAGTTGAGATGGCATCTAAATAATTAGCTCCAAACAACCATTGATCCAGGTTGAGAGGCAAACTAACTCGTATCCAGATCTGCGGCTGGTCTTGACCTCCAAAAATAGAGAAACTTATTGGAGAGCTATTTTTATCCTCAACACTTGCCCACAGGATTTGGGCATAGAACATGAGGTACTTTTCAAAAGTAGCAACTTCTGATTCAGGATAATTAGGCATCACCAGACCTGAAGTAGAGGGAGCAGAAGCTAAGCTAAGCTCAATAGCCAAATTGGGAGCATTAGAAGAATATTCTTGAATATTGTCTAGTAAAACCCCACCACTCGTATTCACGCCGTAAGAGGAAAAAGGTAAATAGATTTCAAGATCTAGACTGCCAGTTCCATCAGTCGAAGTGGAAACATTCAAACTAACGTTAGTATTATCAGCATTGCCATCATCGGGCCCCACAAGAGCCGCTCTGAGGACAAGGGCTCCAAACACTAGAGCTTTTTCAACAGTATCGATATTCAGACTGTCAATTTCCGTTTTTGAGAATAAAGCGACCATAATTCATCTTTGATTATTTTCGTTCTTCCCAACTGGGAATGTAACTGGGGCCAGGGAAACCATGGGGCGTGAACAAAGAACCATGGGCTTTAAAGCGTCCATACATTGTCCAGAGAGTAGAGAGTGAGATCGCGATTGTTGCCCCGACAGTCTCATGGGAAAAATCTGCGGCGATTGCTTCCTGCAGTAAGGGTAAAACCGCGATCAAAAATGTAATAATCGCACCCCAAACAGTCTTAGACTTGAAAAAGAATTTTTGAGGTTTCATAGTAAAAACAACCTCCTTTCCTCACCTCGACGCTTAACCAATCCAGGCAATTTTTTACCACCACCATGAACCCATCGGCTAAACTGAACAGCAGCCTCTCTGTAATTAGATTCATTAAGCACTCTTAACAAAGTAGACTGAGAAAAAGCACCACGACCGACATTGAAACAAAAACTAACCAAGGCATCGTATTGGTTTTGATTGAGAGGAACTTTTACCAAGTTTCTCACAGCTTCTTCATAAACTATTAAATCTTGACCGAGTAGTTTTTCCGCCCCAGATAAAGTTATCTCTTGATTGGGTTTGGCAGTATGAGTGTGGCCATACCCAATAGTCCATTTATTCGCAGGACAGAGGTAGGAGCGAGAGCGAAAACCCTCCCATTTCTTGATTAAATCAATACCTGTTTGAGAAATAACTTGTTGTTGAACTCTAGGTTCATCAGGCAATAACCAACCGAAAGGCGGAGCACCTTTGGGGCGAGGTTTGACCTCTAGAATTTCTCTGGCGAAATCGTCTAATTGCTCGTCTTCCCACAAGTGAAATTCGGCAGATAAAGCATTAATAACTCTTTGTTGTTTAGTAAGCATATTATTGTTTATTAAATGTGTTAAATCTAGCTAAATACATCTCGATTCTAGATAAGCGTCGCTCAGTCTCTTTGTTCGTTTCATCTTCTTCATTTTTGAAATCGACAAAAGTTCTTTCCCGTCTTTCAATATTTTTTTCGATAGTTGAAATACGAAACAGAACAATAGCGCTAAAGACGGCAAACCCCCCATTAGCCAAGGTAGAGGCATCCGATAAGATATCCATAATAATTAATCATTTAGAGCTCTGACTCTTCCCGTCCTGGATAATATTGTGCAACCTCGTCAGTTTCATAGGTTTCAAGAATGACAGCAGGTTTGAGGACAATTTGGAGAAGTTTTATATCGGCTTTGGCCTTGACTTTAATCAGTAAATCGGAAGACAAAGGATTCTCTGGAAAATCATAGGGTGTCTGGGTACGATTTAGAGGAAAAGAGAAAACTTTTGTGTCCCCTGAGAATACTTGAAAGACAAAATTATCAGCATTGGGTGCGTCAATGTAAACCGATTCGACCTTCACCGCTTGACCAATTCTCGCAAGACTCCAGCTAGCAGTTTCACCCTCATTAATATTGCTAGCTTGTAAAACCAAAAATTCTTCTATCGAAGCAACAGCAATATTCGATAAAATATCTGTTCCTGTAGGCAAACCAATATTCTCTTTTACCTGGTCTGTAGCAAGAGAAACCCGATTATAAGACTCAATTAACCTACCATCAACATCGAACAGGGAAGGGGTTAAAGTATGTGTCATAGGAAGTTAGAAAAATAAACTATTGAGGTTTGTTGTTGTGGTGTGAGAGTTCCCCCAGAGCCACCACCACTACCGGTAGTTGCGGCAATAAGAGCTGTGAGATCTGCCTGAAGCTGATCAAGCTTGTCATCTACACTGTTTTTAACCTCACCAACATATTCATAGATTTCAATGTCAAGCTGAGGCAGCCAACTCGGAATACTGATAGCAAGCCCATAGTTGCTCGATAGCTTAGGAATAACCAGAGTATTCAATCTGTCTAGATAGAATTTTTGGGAACCCTGCACCACCGAATTAGGAACTGTTGAACCTGTGCCGATATTGACAAGTAGCCGTTGCCAAACCCAACCCGCAGTTTTCCAAGTAGGTTTAGCCTTGGTGCTACTGGCTTGAATAGCAATAAGTTCCCCTTCAAAGGTAATCGGAACAACTAGATCGGGAATCGCTTTGTAATTGCCAGGAACGATCGCCTCTTCACCTTGCAAGCTCGTAGAATATCGAGAAACCCAATTATTACTATTAGCTGCATCAATGAAAATGGCCATGTCAAGACGATAAGATTAGATTTGCCCGTTCTTGAGTTTCTTCAATATAAGAATCCATATTAGAAGTCCCGATGTAAACCTCAAGAGCTTCTAGTATTTCCTGATGGTTAACGCCACCTATGATCAAGTCTTTCATTAGTCGCTTTTTCTCAATATGTAATTGAAACAAGTCGTCAAAAGCCTTTTCGTCTTCAAGCACTTCCACAGGTGGCACATAAACGCTCGATACTTTACGAAGTAAATGCAGCATAGTTTTTTAATTAAGAAGCTAAGGTTACTGTTGCATTTGGGATATCGTTCGCAGCAGCAGCATCTTTAGCTCTACTAACCTCGTTGAAGAATTCGGCCTCATAACTAATGCTTTTGAGCTTATCAGCATTTGTACTAGCAGCAATCTTAGTTTTTAAGTGCCGTACCACATCCAGCTCGTCAGAAGCAGAAATATTACTAGTTGCCGAGCCATCCCCCGCATCTTCAGCCGCTGTTGTTCTCCCAAAAGGAATAGAGAATGTTCGCGTTGGGACATAATTATATTTTTTGCCAGTAACCGCAGACGTTTTGTCAGAGTTGCCAGTATAGCCACCAGCAACGAACGAAGGCTTAATCAAAGCAGGATTGAAATCTTGATTAAGTTGTTCTCCTCCTTCAATAAAGAAAATACCCAAATCATTATTGCTCAGGCCAGCAACATCAATACCTGCAAAGCTATATCCAGTAATTTCGACTTTGTATCTCGAATCTGCTGTAGCATCAGCGGCCTCGATTGCAAAGGGGTGAACTGCCAAACCATAACGCTTGAGGTCACCTTCATCAGGTTTGTTAAGAATCTCTAGTTTATTCTCCCCAGTTAAAAACTTGAGGAAAAAGTCTAGCTCTGTACCAGCGGTGGGACTACCCCCAGTAGTTTTTAACTCTTTCATCAGTCGAGCGTATCTATTGCGTCTTCTAGCCATGATTATATTAAGCGTGAAAAATTAGTTATTGTGATTCAAGCCTAGCAAGGGGTTCAGATTCGTAAAGGGTATACGAATGCATATAGGTTTTCGAGGTTAGAGAAATAGATTAAGTATTTTATAAGTAGTATCTAGTAGCGTGAGATTATGCCCAGATTAAAGCGTCTAGATATGCTGAAGTGGTATCGACTAAAGTAATGCGGTTCTGCATTCCATGGATCGTTAAAAGTGCATACCTAAATCTAACGTTACCAGTAGGCCTCCAGCGTCTTTGTTTGCGCTGTTTCTCAAAAACTAAAACAGTTCCACTGGGGTTAGTTTCAGATTCCTTTTTGGGTTCGGATACTCTCAACAAATCGGAGTTATAGGAGGCTCCGACAATAGTGATCATTTTTTGAACAACAGCTAACCCTTCTGTTTCATTAAGCGCCATGATATTAAGGTTTAACCCAAATTCAGGGTCTTTGTAGATTAGTTTATATTTACCCTTTTTCCAGACAAAAGGTGCTGTTCCCACCATGGCATCGCGGATTGCTTCCGCTATGTTTTGGGCTTTTGCCTTGGTCATGGTTGCTGAGGTCTCATTGACCAATCTAAAACTAATTTGTCCTTCAATCCGTCGCCGGTCAGGAACTGCTGCGCTAGCGTCTTGAGTGAAGAATAAGGTAACTTGAGGACGAAATGAGACATTTTCCTGAAAGGGTATTGATTCGATACCGTAAACATCAGGGCGTAAATGGACTTGTTGTACCGTATAACGGAAAGTCATCAGCTTAATTAAAGCCATATTCTGACTGTCGGTCGGTTCAACAAAACAAGCTTTTTTTGTCTGAACTCTGGGATCTGAATTATCTAACTCTGAGCCTGCGATATCTGCAAACCATTCCTCAACTTCAGCGTTATAGGTTTGTTGCAGAAAGCTACGTTGATTGAGCCAATTTCTTGAAACTGCCATAATATTCTCCTTAATATTCTTCGGGTTCTAATTTGATGAGGTCAAGGCGATCTATTTCTGGAGATAAACTTGCTAAATTTTCCTCATCTTCTAGTTGTTGTTTTTGAATTGAATAATCAGCTTTCAATTGTTCTAATTGGGCATCAACAGCAATAAACTCTTGATTTTCTGAGATTGATTGATTGGCATCAGTAATGATTTTCATGCCTTGAATGCCCAAATCAAATACGTTATCAATCGTGCTTTGACTGATAAAATAATTACCAACAAAGCCATTCAAAGCTGTTTCTAAGTTGAAGTTTTCCCACATCCAAGGAAAAGAATTGGATTCCAACAAACCCTGTTGCTGCATTAGATTGCCAAGGGTTGATGTGTATTTTCCCAGTAGTTTTATTCCCTGTAGAGTCGAGGTTTTATTGTTTTCTACAGCGAATATTGTTCCGTAGGAAGATTGAATAACTTGGTTATGCTTAACTAAAGTTGATTGTAAGGATAGAGGTTCGTCTAGCTGAGTAATTGAGCTAGGAAATGGTTGTAATATTTCAGTTATTTTTGTTGACAATTCTAATGGTTGTTCTAGATAGTCAGTAGGTGTAATATTTTGCAAGCTGATACCTTGTACTTTGGGAATTGTTTTCGTGACATCCTGAGATAACAGCATGGCATTATGCAACAGTAATGTATTATTGAAGGCATTAATCTTTTTGTCTTCTGTAGTTGATTTCCAGGCTTTTTCAAGAAACTCTTTAAGCTCTTGCAAACATTCTAGGGACTCTTGACAGTCGGAAAAGTCAGGGAAAACAATACCCTGAAGTTTTAACTCGATATTATTAGTTATCTCTTGGGTTTGGCTATCATTATTATCTTTGATAGCCTTATCAATACATTTATCTGGTTGTGCTTTTTTACATATCGAATCGTCTACCGTTTCTTTGATTTTCTCTGGTGTAGTATTGTTTTTGATGGTTGTGATATCTCCAGGTACGTTATTCAGTCCGATATCATTCATGGTTGTTTGGACAGTTTCTTGAATAGCTGTCGTTATTTCATTTAATTGCAAGGGCGTTACCTCTGGATTAGTAATATCTATCTGGGGAAATAATTGGTTAAAAATATCGGTGAAGGGATTGTTAATTCCTAACTCAGAAGGTTCAATTATTGTTGAAGTTGAAGAGAGAGGATTACCTGCTAATTGATTCATCAACTGAAGAGTTGCGGTTTGAGTATCAGCTTGATTTTTTTGTGCAGTGGCAGGAAAACCCCCACCTCCAGATGTACCATTAGCTAAGTTATGTTCAGCTAAAATCAATTTAGACTCAATGAGTGTTAGCTTGGTATTTGTAAGATCTTTTTCTTCAGCGAATTCTTTCTTTAATAAATTAATCTCAGCATTAAGTTTAGAATTTTGTATCGAAAGCTGTTGTATCATGTCGGCTTGTTCTGTAGCCTTGCCTTGAAGATCTGCTAATTGCTTGCCAATTTTTTGAGTAGTATCTAATAGACTATCAAAATCTGTTTGTGACTGAGTTAATCTTGTCTCTAACTCACTAGTAAGGTTTGTTAGATCCTCAATGTCTTGTGTGACTTCTCCCTCAAACTCTGACAACTGTTGCTGTAAAGCTAGATTTTCTTGTTGTAGATTAGCTATTTGTATGTTTGCTTCATTAATGAGATTTGTTAGATTAGCTACTTGATTTTGGGAATTCGCTAAATCGTCTTTTAAAGAGTTGATTTCTTTTTGTTGTTTAGAAATTACATTCTTAGCTTTATTTAGCTCTGTATTCATCTTATCAACATTATTATTTGACAACTGATGAAGACGAATTAAACTATTATAATCTTGATTGTATAGTTGCATTCCCTTCTCAATCTGGTCAATTCTGAATGACAAAACATTCACAGTTTTAATATTCAAAGCTAGGCTGGTAACAATGGAAAACAGTGAGACTAAGATGGACATTGAATTACCTGAAACTTTGGCCGCTTTTTTTGTTACTTTGCCAACTTCTTTATTATTAAGTAAGAATTCAATTACTTTACCTGTTTGTTTATTCACAAAAGGTAGTTTCTTGAACACACTATTTCCTTGTTTTTTTACAAAATTATTGGAGCCTTCAACAAATCCAATCAATGCTAAATCGTCAATAATTTCTATGGGATTGCCACTAGAATTATGTAACTCGATATCTTGCATTGAAGTATCAACTAAGTCGAATTTTTCCTTAATAACTGTCCCAGTAAAATCACCTTGTTCTAATACATCAACTGGACTGCCACTTGAGGCTTTTCCAAGTAATGAATTTAATTGAATTTTTAGTTCTTCTAACTCTGCTTTGGTTGCTAAAGCTTCACAAGCTAAGCTCATGTTTTACCCCTCTTTTATTTGTTGAAACTGTAAACAGAAATCCCTGTTGGTTCGTAGCAGCAATAATGATCTCCGCAGTCAACCTGACAAGTACCTTCGGGACATTCCCCATCAACTACAAAGCAAAGTAAATCAGGTTCGAGACCATGAAAAGAAAAGATTTCTTCATCGGTTGACCCTGAAGTGTCCCCAGGTAAAAACTTAATTAATTTCCAAAGATATTCTTCTTCTGCAACTTTTTCGAGCTTGAAACCTTGCTCGGTTTCTAGATATAAAAAGTCTTTTTCTATCTGGTATCCAGGAAGGGCATCAATTACCTTGACTCCGCTTTCTGGGGGACTGCCATCGCTGGAGCGAACAATTTTTGTGGTGAAAAGATTACCGTCGGCGAAGATATTCATTATCCAGGCATAACCAAGCTCAGGGTTAATTGTTGGCCCACCCACCGAGATTGAGGTTATATCGGTAGAACCTGCGTTGTCACTTGATGAATCGACTTTTCGGAATCCAGTCTGAGACCCAACAGCTCGAACATAATTTGTTGAGTTTCGAACTACTGGCGGATCTCCAAGGGCAAATTTCCAATAAACTGTGCCATTCTCGTTGTACCAAAAACCAAGCTGACTAAAGGTTCCTGCAAGGTAGATCGGGAAAGTTGCGCTCGGTTCTGGACTATTGGGATTGGCAAAATTAACTGTGACATCGTAAATGAAATGAGAATTGTCATGGGATAAAGTAAAGTCCCAGGTCAACTCAGTATCAGGATTAGGTGAGGAAACTTCAAAAGAATGAGGCCCAGATATTTTAGGCCATCCAAAAGGACGTGAATGCTGAGTGTGGCCAAGCCCTAAATACTGAATTTTATTCGGGATAACTGAGGTGTATTTTAGGGTAACCTTTTTTGAATTGTTACAAGCTAAGCCCATAAGCAAAGTAAAATTAACGCTTTAATCTTAATAATGCCCTGTTTCTAAAAATAGTAAATCCTCGTATTCTATACAGAATACGAGGTTGGGTAATTAGGGCTAAACTGTTGCTATATCTGGTTTCAAGGGAATTATAGCAATGAGTTAATTGATAGTAACTTCGGGATTTATACCTTATTCAAACTAAAAACGAGGTTGAAGAGTGAAACAAAATCGTAATGGTAAAGCTGCAATTTTCAAGCAAGAAGACATCAGAAAAATTCGTAGAGCTTTTGATTCATCTCATCATAGATGTATTTTTGAGATTGCTCTGTTTACAGGTGAACGTATGGGGGCGATCGTTCAGCTTCAGGTTAGTGATGTTTATCGAGATCCTCTCAATTCCATTCCCCATGATTTAATCACATTCGCGGCTCGAACCAGAAAAGCCCGACCTGGGGGAGCAAGGGAAACCAGACAAGTGCCATTGCATCCAGACTTGAAGAGTTTTTTAGAATCTTACAAACCCTCCCTTGATGGTTACTTGTTTCCAGGTCGAGTTAGCAAAGAAAGCACGTTACAAGTGAATCATATTACCTATGATTCGGTTTACCAATATTGGCAGCGAAAGTTTTCCGATTTGGGAATTGACCATAAAGGATTTAGTACTCATTCGTCCCGCCGCTGGTTAATAACGAAGTTGGTGAGATCTGGCACTGACCTTAAAACTGTTCAAAATATTACAGGTCATAAAAATGTTAATGTCCTATTGGGCTATGTTGGGGAGAGTTTGGAGCTGAGCAAAAATGCTTTAGCAGCGGTTTCAGTGTGAAGTTTTTCACTGTGATTTTGGTCGTTGTGCCATTTTTACCATACATCAGTTCGACCGCCGATGCCTTTCATAGCTGAGATTTTCGGACTTTTAAGAGATTTTATACAAAACTCGTTCCTCCCCACTGACAAAAAAGCCTTTCCTAATTTAGTTGGCGATAATAGCCTTCTTGAGTTAATGCCAGGCGTGTTTAATGCTTTTGTGTTGTTTTTTGAACAGTTGCAAAGGAAAAGTAACTGGTATTAGTTTCATTGATTCAACTCCCATCGAAGTCTGTAATCCTTGTCATAGCAGATCTCATAAAGTTTTTCAGCATATTGCTGGTTGGGGTAAAATTCGACGGGGTGGCACTATGGGTTCAAGCTTAATCTAATAATTAATGACAGAGAAGAATTATTAACCTTTAAACTCACGCCAGGAAATGTTGATGACTGTAAGCCAGTACCGGAGATGGCTCAAGGTATCTTCGGCAAACTACATTGGAGACCGTGCTTATATCTGTGGAGACTTGTTTGATAAACTTTATAAGCAAAAACTACAGCTGATTACCCGATGCAAAAAGAACATGAGATAGAAGCTTGTCCCGCTCATCGATAAAATTCCCTTGAGCAAAAGAGCATTAATCGAGACGGTTAATGACCAACCCAAAAATATTCTTCAAATCGAACATTCAAGACATCGAAGTATTTGGAATTTTTTAGTCAACCTGGTGGCTGGATTGATTGCATACACCTATCTGCTTTATAACCCTTCTCTTGATTTGGAGCCAGAAGCTCTATCTGTTATGTCTCCTGCTGTTTTTTAATTTCGTCGAACTAACGTTTTCTTAGATTAGTGGTAATTTAATCTATCCATTTAATCTCAGTTGATTCAAGCTCTTCTATTTGAGTTTGAGTTGATGTCAATTTTTGAGTGGTCCTATGTGTTAAGTCATTTGGAATCCTAATTCTTGTTGATAATCGCTGACTATTTCCGACTCTAAACCGTGATTTACTGACTAAAGATGATTTGCCAATTTCTTGAGGAAATAAATTCATTAAGAAGAAATCAAGAGTTTGGGATTCTAGTAATCCTCGAAGAACTGCAATCGAACCAAAGCGAATCCCGAGCATTTTTTGTTCTTCTAGTATGGCATCAATATCTTGTGGTTGTAATAAGGCAGCTTTTTGTAAATAATAGCCCAGACATCTTCTTGTCTTCTGTCTAGTTAGCTTTGACCAATCTTGAGCAAAAAAATCAGCGGTTTCTTGCTTAATCCAACCTCTCATGGCCAAAATTTCGCCCAAGCGTAAATAGGGGTAGTATTCTTGATCTCTTAAAGCAACCTCAATTTTAGAATCAGTAATTAGGTGGGCTTCTTGTAAAACTATTCCTAGAGGCTTTGTTTGAATAACACTTCTCGAACTCGTTGAATAATAAGGATTTCGCATCATAAATACTTTCTTATTGATTAATACACATGTGAATATATTCCACAAAAATCACAGGTAAATATAAATTGACCTAGTCTAAATAATGTCATGAATTATTTTGTAACAGGTGTTTTTTCGATAAATTTTCCGAGAAAAAAATGTAAAAACATCAAGAAAAGATAGAGAATATACTATATAAACTTATGTAATTACACTGAGGATATAAAATTAAATATTATAATAATAATCCGACATTTAAGCCTCTTTGCTTAAAGATTTAGTGAACATTATCTTCGTTATTGTTAAGTTACTTTTAAAAAATCAATTAATTAGCAACACAATTATCGGCAATATTGTCATCACATTATCTATTAAAAAGATAATGATTGGGATTTATATTAATTACTACTCCAAAACCAATTGCTAAGATTGTGATGACTTCTATTAAGGAAATTACAGCTGTCTAGCAATTAGAAAAATATGGTCATTTGTTTCCCCGAACAAGAATTTTATCAATTACCTCCTAATAATTTGGTTGTTTCACAGCCCAAAAAGCCTCTGGGAGAGATTTTGCTTGAAGCAGGTTTAGTTTCTATTTTCCAAATAGAAATCGCTCTTTCAGAACAACAACAGTCCAGTTATAGAATTGGCGAAATTTTAGCTTATCATGGTTGGATTAAACAAGAAACTGCTGATTTCTTTGCCGAAAAATGGATTAACATACTGGAGAAAACCCAAACTCGACCTCTAGCATTTTATCTATATGCTGCTGGGCTATTGGATAAAGAGCAGCTTCAGAGTTTAAAACAACAGCAAAGACAAAATAACTCATCAGCAATTCGCCTTCACGAGCTAGCTGTTGAACAGGGCTATCTTAAACAAATAACTATTGATTTCTTTCTCCAATATCTTTTCAATATCAAAACTCTTAACAATTTATCTTTTGCTAGTCCCTACAAAGTCATTAAAAGTTATATCAATGGCGAGACTGACTTTCGAGGCTCCAAACTCAGCCAGGTTCCTTTAAATGGGGTGAGATTAAAAAAAGTTGTATTAGATGAATCTGTTTTAAGACAGGCTAACTTAAATAACAGTAACCTAACAGGTTCTAGTTTGATAGCTGCTAATCTGACTTTGGCAGATCTAGAGTTGGCCAATTTATCTCAAGTTAATCTGCAACAGGCTTGTTTAATTGAAGCTAACTTACGGAATAGTAATTTAGATTCAGTCAATTTTCATGCAGCCAATCTACAGGAAGCAGATTTGAGAGGTGCAAATTTACTAAATGCTTCTTTTGCAGCTGCAGATCTTAGAGGAGCTAAGTTATCTCCAAAGTATTCCTATGATGTTTTTTACGATCAACAAACTATTTTTGATGCCAATTTTAATCCCATGAAGGCAGGGTGGAAAATTCAACATTTCAAAAAAAAATTAAACTGTCCTAAAACTGGTCAAGGCAAATGAGTCAGATTTCCTTATGTAGCATTATAATCATTTCGCCCAAGTCTGAAATCAAAATTTTGGAGACAGCGCTGCGGATGCAATTAGTCAAAATAGACAGGTCATTAAATTGGTTAGTTAATAAAGAAGAGATTGTTTTAGTGGTGACAATATTTGAACAATTAACCACAACAGCCAATTTATTGGAAGTGGAGAAGAAAATTGCTAGAACAATTATAATTTGGCGTAATCAGCTTCGAACCAGAGGACAAGAAATTGAAGGAAGATTAGAGAACCCAGTGCGCTCATCTCTTAACCTAAATAGAGCGTTAGATAATGAGATAGAAGAATGGTTTTTTCAATTTTGATAAGTGCTTTGAATTTCCATCTGCTTCTTATTTGGAATGACTATACATAACAAAATATTTGTGTGGTGTCTAATCTTGATGTCATCATAGACAAGACTCAAATAACATAGATTTCAGCCTTGACTCGAGTTTACATTTCAGCCTTTTTTTTACCTTTAATTTTTGTTGAACTCCTAGGAAACAAATTGTTTCTCTCGCTCATCAAGAATTGCTAATAAAGAATTATTTTCGTTGGACACTCGCGTTATATTAAAGTACTTAATCAGCAGACGAAAAATTTACCTAATTACGGCAAAATTGGTTGATTATTAAGACGGTATCTGTACTAAGCATTCGCTTATGTCTTTTAGTCTCTTCGCTAGTTTTTTCTGAGCTGATGTTTTTATCAATTATTTATAAATAAAAAGCTATTTTCATCATTAGAATACATATTTCAAGTTAATAGTAATTAGAATAGAAAGTGCTAAGAATAATTCACTTTATATTTCTATCTATCCTGGAATCACTCTGGTTATTAATTAATAATTTGATAATTATTTAATGCTAACAATGAATATCTCAACAATACATAGAATAATTAAAAATACTAATCTTTCCCAGTTTGGATTTATTGCTCTTGCAACTATTTTACTAGGATTAACGACAATTTCTTACTGCTCCTATGCTTTAAGCGAGCCTATTAATAATGATGAATCTATTAATTGGTATGATTTATGGGATACAGGCAGCAATGAAACCATAAGAACTTTTACGAACGTTAATAATTCAGGGATTGACGTAACAGTCGAATATTCTACTAATCAAATATGGCAGCAAAAACAAAATCATAATGGTCTTAATCTTTATGATAATTATTCTCCTAAGAAACATTCTCTTAACTATAGTCATGATCTTTGGCTCTACCATGGTATTTTACGTCTAACTAATAATCCTAATGACACTGGAAATGATAGTGCTTGGGTTAAAGTGACTTTTTCTGAGCCGGTAACTATTGAGCAACTTTGGGCTGGCAATCTTTCAACTATTAATTCTTACCGAGAATGGTTGAAAATATCTGCCTATAGTATCGACGATATCAATGTAAATGATTTGAGTTCTTTTACCAGCGCACTAGTACCTCCTTCAAAAGTTGACGATTATCAAGATTTTTTTAATGTTACTTGCAATCATACAGCCTACAATGATAGTGCCGAAGAACATAAATGCAATATGGCAGGAGCAGATGATCCCAATTATATTGGAATTTTGCCAAATGACGATGGCTCAGTAACTCTTAAAGGATTAGGCAGTCAGAGTAGTAATGAGTATGGCCGAACTTTTTTTGAATATAATACTTCTGTACAAACAATTGTCTTCGAGCATTTTACAACTGATATAGATAGTGATACGCAAAGAAATTCTAGTTATACATCAGTTGCAATTAGCCCTAATATTAGTTTCACTCCTAGTAATAAGCCTATTATTTTTGCCGATTAATTATTATTATTCGGGCTATAACTAGCGAAGATTACTTTTGCCAACAGTATATGAAAAGCTAGGATAAGTCGCCAAAAAATCTTGGTCCTTGTGGCTCCTCGATGGCAGCTGCGCCAGGAGCCCCGAAGGCTAAAACCATTGAAAAATCGTGATTTTTTGTTTTTCATCGCTAACAAGTATCACGGCTTTTTTGTAGCACAAAGTTGCTAAAAGCAAATTATTCTACATTCAGAACTGACTAATTTTCTGGAGAATGTCGGCCAGAGAATATCCCCTAGCAATCATGTCCCGAATCTTCTGCGCGTTAGCTTGTCCCAGTTGTGAGGATGTATTCCCCCCACGAATATGTTTGTGCCTAACTCGCGAGCCATCCCGGTAAGAGAAACGAAAATAAGTGACTTTCCTTTTGCCCGGACAATACTCGTTAATACTTCCTGGTGCTTCTGGGTGCGTTTCGGGCGCGAGTAGTTCTTCCCTGATTTCTATCTGAGTGTCGCTAACAACTTCTGTCACCTCAGAATTTACATCAGATTCCGATTGTAGAAGGCTGAACAATTCTAACTGAGTCGCAGGAATAGGCCGCTCATGTATGATTCCATTGCGATAGGTGAGTTTCTCCCAATTAGGTATCTCAGAAAGTTCGCGCGCCACAACTTCCCACCCTTCATCATAAGATGGTGATTCGTTCGACATATTAACTTAGAAAATTAATTTTGTCTGAGGCTAAATTTATCGTGTTAGCGACAGATTTATTGAGGAGATAGTGGAGAGTTCAATTGCTGTTTGTTAGCTTAAGTTTAGGTGTCGCTAACAAGTTCTAATCTAGATATAATGACATGTTGAGATTTTCTTTTTATTCCTAGTAACTGTCGCTAACAGAGGTTGTTAGCGACAGAATGATTACTAACCTATACAGGCACTAGAAACTTGAACCAAACTAAGGTTAACCAATTTTGAAAATCATAGCTTTTGACTATCTCTTCTAAATCGGTTTCCCAGCGTGTCATCATTTTCTGGGTAACTGGCACGGAGTTGTAATCTTCTGGTGATTCCTCTTTTGAGAATTCACTATTAGATGCGGGTGCTTCAGTTTCCTCATCATCAAGTAATTGACCCAGTAACTCATTGACTGAGATTCCGCGATCGCGAGCTTTGCGCTCCAACTTCTCATAAAGTTCTGTCGGAACGTTCAATCGCTGTTTTTTGGGTTCTTCACCAAAAGTTCGGCCAATGGCATTGGCACTGATTAGATGTTTGGGTACGGCATCTAATACTTTGCGCCAAGAGATGATTAAATCTTGGTCTTCTGGTGCAGTTTTGGCTAGTTTGCTGGCTTGGGCTTCGCAATTCGGTAGAGTCTCGAATCCTGCACGGGCAAGATAGAGTGTTACTCTAGCGGCTTCAATGGTTTTATGAATCTGCCATTTTGCTTTACCTAGCGCTTGCTGACAATATTCTTGCCAACTGGCAAACTTTCCTTGCCACAGTTTGTAATAACGAACTTTTTCCGCTACTAATCCCACCCTCACCCAGTTGATCATGTGATTTTTGATTTCATGGGTTGCCCATTCATAGGTGATGTATGGACATTCCGATGATAATTCCTCTTCATATATAAGAAGATCTTCTATTGAGGGTGGCAGAGGGTCGTAAAGTTCTGGGGGAAGATGACACACTAGTATGACCTACAGTTATTGAGTTTTTCCAGTTTTTGCACTTTTTTGGTTAGTAAGTGATATTGAAATTTGCTAATGTTTTAAAGAGATATCGTCTCTAATGTCTGATACATCAATACCTAAAGCTGAAATCATTTCCTTGAGAGATTTATCGTAAAGTCTAGTTAAAGCTAATAAATTTGTTAGTTTAGGGATAGATCTCCCTGCTTCAATATCAGCTAAACTACGCTCAGTAATGCCAGTTTTTAATCTGACATCAAATCGAGTCAAGCCTAGATCTTCTCGAAAATCTCTCACGGTTAAGTTATCTTTTTTTGAGTTCTTTGTGTTCATACTATTCAAAAATTTGCATGCAGTCAACTACTTGACACGAAAAAATGCAAGCGGTAGACTTCATGTAATTGGGCAACAAAAAATGAGCAGTTGGTCGCTACTTTTTTTTATTGTCTTCCTATGAACCAAATACCACAAATTCTTTTTTGCCTGTCTACTATTGATGAAATCAAGACGTAGAGAGTAAAAGAGCAATTAGTAGTAAGTATTAATACACAAAAAACTCGAAGTTAACCTATGGAATAAACTCACACAACTCACATAAGTCACACAACTAAGAACACCAATAATTACTGCCATTGTTATCTACCTAGTTAATCAACGAGCACTAGGTTGACACAAAATATTTATGCTTTTTTTAGGATAAAACTTTCGAGTTTTTTTCTGAGGGAATCGTTTGTCTAAATTTCGTTTATTTCACTTAATAAAGTTTGCTTATGAAACGAACCAGAAAATTTGTTACCGCTGAAGAAACGGCACGAAAAATAGGAATAAATGTAGATACCGATATTTACAAAAACCTTGAGCAACAAGGCTATTTTTGGATTAGTGAACGTGGAAAATGGGTTAAAGCAGGGCCACCTGATATCCCAACTAATTTACTCAAAATTCGTGTTTGGGCTGATGGGCGAAAAATTCAACAAGATTGCGAAGGAATACTTGAGGCTTTAGATCCTTGGTTCATTTTAGAAGAACAATCAGGAACTTATTGTTGCCTCCCACCAAAACAACTTGAAAGCAGAATTTATTTAACATTTAGGAGAAGACCATGAATAAAGCAATTACCTTACAAGAATACGTAAGAATTCACATGATTGCAGCAGAGGATTTTTTTAAGAATACTGTTATTCCCAGCTCAGGAATGAGTGGTGAAGAAGTAGACGAAAAACTTAATTACTATGTGGAACAAGCCCATGCAAAAGGGAAACTTTCTGGCGAGGAAAAAAGTTGCTTTTTAGTCCGACATACCACTTTGGGAATTGGAAAATCAAATAGCATTTCCCCAGCAATAAAACTCAAAATTGACAATAACATTGATTAGTTTCAAGTGAGGTGAACTAATGGAAATGGTTCTCTGCGAAGAATGCGGCAACGCAGGACATTTTTGGGAAATAGACTCTTACGATGGTACACCACCTAATCGATTTCCTTTGTGCCGTGAACACGCTGGGGAGAGGGGTTTTTGTCTCGGCTGCGGTCATTTCTGTGGTGGAGTGGAATATTACGAGTTTTCCGCTGGCCGTAAATATAGTTATTGCCAACCATGTTGGACTGCGTTGAACGATGAGATAAGCGATTATCAGGAAGACGACGACTATTATTTTATGGATTAATAATTAATATCAAGGAGAAATTATGGAAGTTAAAACTATTACCTACAAACGAGTTCATAACTTGGGAGACTACAATACTGAACATCTGGAAATGATGGCAGAACTATCACCAGAAGATAACCCCCAAGAGTCTACCAAGCAATTAATTGCTGAAGTGGAAACAGCATTGGGATTGAAAAAACCACCAGTGGAGGAATCAAAGAAAGAAGATAATGTCCCCTGGTAATCCTACTAAATTGGCTTGGGTTTTGGTTGAATCTTTCACTTGGCAAGATGAAAGTTTTTACACGGCTTGGGAAGTATTTGACGAGAAAGAGACCTGCTTTCAAAAATATCCTGGTGACTGGAGAGAAGTAACAGATCATATTTTTATCACTGAACATCTCCCAGGATTCGATGGACATCCCAATCAGCAAACCATTGCCCTTCATCAAGTCTCATTCACCCAAAAATCTGATGTCAAAACCTAAATTCCAAAAAGGCGATCTCGTAAAACTCCAATATGGTAAATCGAACTCTACTACTTGGATTGTGGAGGGCATTGGTAGCAAGGAAATTAATGGCAAAGTTTTCCCCTTAATCATGATTCGATTGGGCGATCGCATTCACGGAGTACTCGAAAACGAGATTATATTAGATTCGGCACAGCAAGAACATGATTGAATTACCGCCTGATGAGATCGTCCGACTCGACGATCGAAACACCCAATAGGGTGTCGCGGAATGAGTTTATCAAACCGCAATGAGTAACAAATAGGCTTTCATANNGAAGTAAGGTTNAACCTTTTAAANTTTCATAAGCCTAAAAAAGTTACTCATTTTGGACTTAGAGCTTGGGAAACTACTTCAAGAGAGAAGTAAGCCATGACTGGCTTTCGGGAGATTCGTAAGACTCCCAAGCTTTCC